>NZ_JBNGOS010000052.1:0-38102 GCF_050589685.1 Saccharicrinis sp. 156 | reverse complement strand
GTAAATTCATGGCTGATTAAGAAAAAAGTGAACGGGTATGGCCGTTTTCACTGGGTGGGTATAGACCGTTTTTTCTAGGCAAATTATAGTTTTAATAGCGAGATTAAGGATAACACAATGAATTTCAGCTATGAACTTCATCCAGGTATATGCAATGATTTTAATGCAAGTGAACTTATGAAAAGGAGCGGCATTAAAATTATACCTGATTTCTCAAAAAGTGAAACTGAATAAATACATCGTTTAAGCAAAAAAATAATGTATAGCTTGCCGAAGGTGCAACTAAGCTGCGCATTGAAGTAGAGGTTAAAAATCTGCGAATCTCTGCGAGAAAACAATTTGTTATTTCAACAGAATGTCCACAGCAGCATAAACTAAACCACCGGACATAATGACGGTGAAAATTCGTTTGACCAGAAGGTTTTTAAGATAGTTGTTGATCACGGCTCCAAACAATGCCCAAACTGAAACTACCAATAAGGTAAACAAGGCAATTCCCAGAGCAGATAAAACCAATTGTAATTTGTTCTCGATAAACACACGAAAGAAAGTAGAGTAAACAGTCATGCCATAGAAAATGGCTTTGGGGTTGACCAATTGAAGAATTGCACCATCATAAAATCGGGCCTGAACTCCTTCTTTTGCTTCGCTTGTTATGTTGAGCTTTAACGTTTTATAAGCTAGGTATAGGATATAAGCTGCTCCAATATATTTGAGGTATAGAGTTAACTTGGGAACTATTGAGGCCAAACCATATGATAGTCCGGCACATACCATCATCATTACCAAAGTACCTGTGAAAATACCTAATATGTAAGGCATTGTTTTAGCATAACCCCTGCTCATGCTAAAAGCCATGCTCGAAATATTATTGGGACCCGGCGAAAAGGATGTAGGTAGGGCAAAAGATAGAAAAGGAACTAATTCAAAGGCCATAACATATGGGTTTGTGTTGAATTGAAAAGGTATGGAAGTTTTTTGATAAGAAGGATTCAAATACAAGGCTGTGGAAGACTGAAGAAACGCAGTTTAATAGGTGTAAATGCGTATTTTTCTGACCAGCGTAACGCAGTATTTGTAATCTATATGACAAAAAAAATAAAAGACCATCCCCGTGTTCAAAAGAGATGGCCCTATTTATCTTAAAAGCGTGTTTTTCACAAATCTGTTATTGAGCGATTACCCCATCTTCGTCCCAAAGGTCTTTCCAGTGCTTGGCACCTTCCCAAAGGAATACCTGACCTTTTACCAAACGCGAACCACACTCACAATTCTTAATTGAAGCAAATTCTTCGTCGGTCAAAGGATCAGTAAATGAAGATTGTAGGTTGCTCAAGTACTCCATTGGGTGCACTGAGAAAGGAATAGTTACCTGTCCGTTCTTGATAGCCCACTTAATGCAGATTACAGCCGGGTGTACGCCACGAGCCTTAGCGATAGCCTGAATCTCTGGAGTTTGAATATCCACAGCATCCCCTTCTGCTATATCACGCTCAGGGCGGGTAGGAGAACCAATTGGCATAAATCCGATTGGCTGGATCTGCTTACTCATACAGTAATCAAACAATTCTTGCTGTTGGAAACAAGGGTGCATCTCCATTTCGTTAACCGCAGGAAGAATCTTCATTAAAGGAAGGGTCTTCTCAAATTTGGCGATAGTCATGTTGGAAGTACCAATGTTACGTACCTTACCGGCCTCAACCAAAGCCTCACATTGTTTCCAGGTATCCATAAACTCGTCTACAGAGAACGGCTTAGAATCAGGGTTACGGGCATCACCATCACAACCAGGTGCATGGTAATTAGGGAATGGCCAGTGGATTAAGTACATATCTAAATAATCTAACTGAAGATCATCCAGTGACTCCTGACAAGCTTTTTCTACTTCCCGGTGACGGTCGTTCCAAACTTTTCCGGTGATGAAGAGCTCTTGGCGAGTACATACTCCTTCCGCAATCACGTCTTTGATAGCCTGACCAATTTGCTTCTCGTTTCCGTATACTGCGGCACAGTCGATATGACGGTAACCTAAACGGATAGCGTTTCTTACAGCATCAGCCACTTCTTCGTGTGTAAAACGGTCTGAGCCAAATGTTCCCAACCCCACAGTTGGAAGCTTATCACCTGAGCGAAGTACTTTTGCAGGTACGTCAGCCGGGTTGATAGCTGTGTATTCTTTTGAAATATCTGACATCTTTTTAAAGATATTTAGATAATGGACATTAGATAATAGATAAAATTCAAGGTCTCTTATCTGTTATCTCTTATCTCTTATCTGATTAAAGTTCAATTTTAATATAATCTTCTTCCTTTAAGTTTTTTACTATGCAATCGTTGGCATACGTTCTTTCCGGAAGGTTGACAAGGATGTTGGCAGGTTGGTCGTTAGGTGTAAACGGACCCCAGTGCCATACCCCAGGTTTAATGGTAAATACGGTGCCTTTAGGAATGTAAAAAACACGTATTTTGTCTAGTGGAATATCGTCTTCACTGGCAGTGGCCGGCCCTACTTGCAACAAAATGTCGTTATCAAGGGGAATATTCACCTCTGCACATGCCGAATGATATTCAAGTATGTCGATGATAAGCTCACGCTTTTCTACCCTGCAGCAAGAATAGCTGAAAGGAACATCACCGCGCACATCTAATTGTAACTGGTCGCGGAAAAACTCAACCGGGGGTGCACCTAGCTTTTCATCCGAAGGATTAATTAAGTTGGCAAACGTTCCGAATGGTTTAAAGGCTTCCAACGACAGTTGTTCTACTTTTACTGTTCTCATGTTTTTCAGTTTGCAATCGGCAGTTCTCAGTCTTCAGTCAACTACTGCCTACTGAAGACTGTTGACTTTTATCTAAATGTAAAGTTAGATACTGGATTATGATATAAATAAACAGAACCTGCACTTAAGTTGAATAGCTCATTAAAGTGCTATTGGGTCTATAATCTCTTATCTCTAATCTATTATCTGAGGTACTGCCGACTGATGACTTATTACTTAATCTCTTCGTCGTATACAACGGCTACTTTACCACACTTACCGCCGTCCATTAGGTCGTATGCTTTGTCAGCATCTTTAAGCTCGAAACGGTGCTGTACTAAATCTTCCGGGTGAATGTTCCAACGAACTAATAACTCAACTAGCTCTTCCATTCTTGAAGAAGAAGTTACCCAAGAACCATGAATTGTAATTTGGTCGTGGATAATGTCTGGAGATGGGTTGAACTCAACAGTACCACCTTCACCAATCATAACCATGTCGCCCCACTTACGAGTAGCGCGGATAGCCAACTGACGACCGTGTGTGTTACCGGAACAGTCGATAGCTCTTTCAAAACCTTCGCCAGAGTGAGTTTCGTCCAATACTTTCTCTAAGGTATCAGGACCAGCTAAATATACAGCGTCAGCTAAACCTAAATCTTTAGCGATATCGCAACGCTCTTGTACAGTATCAACACCTACTAATTTGTTAGCACCTAAAGCTTTTGCCAACATCAAAGTTGCCAATCCTACAGGACCTAAACCTACTACTAGAACAGCATCTTTACCTGAGATACCACACTTCTCAATTCCTTCGTAAACAGTACCGAAACCGCAAGCAACCTGAGCACCATCAACATAAGATAATTCATCAGGTAACAATACACAGTCTTTTTCATCAGCTAAGATGTATTCTGCCATACCTCCGTCACGCTGCCATCCATAAGCTGCACGCTGAGGGCTGGTACAAGAAATCATGTAACCGCGACGGCAGTCGTTACAAACACCACAACCAGAGATGTGATAAAGAATTACACGGTCACCTTCTTTGAAACGCTTCATGTCAGAACCACACTCTATAATCTGACCACATGGCTCGTGACCAGCTACCTTGTTTTGGTATGCCTCAGGACCTTTACCAAGGTGTTCTCTGTAGATAGCGCGGATATCAGATCCACAAATAGTAGAAGCTTTAGTTTTTACTAATACCTGACCTGGACCTGGAGTCGGAACTGGTATTTCTTTCATCTCTACAGTACTGTTACCCGGAAGGTAAGCTGCTAACATTGTTTTCATCTTTCTAACTTTAAGAAAATAAGTAAATAAATTTTTTTAATCTCGTTTGCAGTTCAACTGCTGTTTTTTATCGGCTCCTGTAAAGGAGCCGATTTTATTTCTCAAGTAGTCTTAAATACCATTTCAAAAATGGCCGATATAACTACAAGTGATACAATAAATAAATTAATAATCTGATTATATTGAGGCTATGCTTGATTAGCTTTATAAGCTCTATAGCCAAAGTGGGCAATAACTATAAAACTGATAAATGGCAATATAAATGATACATTTTCGGCAGGGTGACCAAAAACAGTTCCCATGTCTATAATAGTACCTTGAATAGGAGGCATTAAAGCACCACCAACAATAGCCATGACTAATCCGGCTGCACCAAGGGTCGCATCTTGACCAATACCTTCTAAGGCTATGCCGTAAATGGTTGGGAACATTAATGACATAAATGCAGATGTTGCAACTAAGCAATAAAGACCAGCCATACCGTTTATTAAAATAGCTCCACCCAACGAAATCATAGCTCCAATTGCGAAGAACATAAGGAGTTTGCGTGAGTTAACATACTTCATTATCATGGTACTAATAAACCTGCTACCTAAGAAAATTCCCATAGCAACAATGTTATACATCTGCGCAGTGGCTTTGTCAATGCCTAATTGTCCTGCATACTGAATAATAAATGTCCAACACATAATTTGTGCAGCAACATAGGCAATCTGAGCAATAACACCATGGCCATAAATCTTATTAGCAACTAGTCGCTTAATGGATTGCCACGGATGAATTTGGTTTTGGTGTCCCGTATCCGGCATCTTCGTTGCCAAAATAACAACAAACATAACGATAACAACTAAGCCTAAAATTACGTATGGGTTACGAATTATCATTAAGTCATGTGCTCTATCTATGGCCTTTGTCGCTTCGTCCAGTGTTGAGAAATCGACTAGGTTACCAGCTGCATCAGTATGTTTATCTGAAGCAAGCGATGCTAAAACAACTCTTGACGCTACATACATGCCAAGTAAAGACCCCAACGGATTAAAAGCTTGGGCAAGGTTTAATCTTCGTGTCGAAGTTTCTTCTGCACCGAGCGATAAAATAAATGGGTTTGCTGTTGTTTCTAAGAAAGCAAGTCCAAACGTCAAGATGTAAAGAGAAACCAGGAAAAATCCAAATACCTCATATTGTGCAGCAGGCCAAAATAATAAAGCACCTGTTGCGTATAAGGCCAGTCCCAACAAAATCCCTTTTTTGTAACTAAATTTCTGTACAAATAATGCGGCAGGAATAGCCATGGTTGCATATCCTCCATAAAAGGCAAATTGAACCAATGCTGCTTTGGCTGTCGATATCTCCATTACGGTTTTAAAGGCAGCTACCATTGGGTTGGTTATATCGTTGGCAAAACCCCAAAGAGCAAATAAACTAGTGATAATTATAAAAGGTACCAGATATTTCTTTTCTACCACTTTTGCTGTTGCTTTATTCATAAAAATAGATTTGTAGAATTAACAGGAGATTAAAATTAAATGCTTGGTGTAACGCCTTTTTTCAATAGGATATTTCCGTATTTGGCTGTTTCACCAGTCATAACCACAGCAAATGCACCTCTTGCCTTGTCGTAAAAATCAAACCGACCAATACGTTCAATGGGCGCTACGTCGGGATTGGTGATATGGACGCTTTTTAAATAAGCTTCTTCAACAGTAGGGTCAAGCTCATCACCTTCAACAGCTGCCATCATGGTTAGTGGAGCCGGAACATAAGAATCTAATTCGAAAAGAGGTAAGATAGCTGCCAATAAATCGGGGATTCTTAAACCGTCAGCCCTTAATACTCTTCCGTTGAAAGACTCTGCAGGAAAATGTGCATCCGCCAAAATAATTTCGTCGCCATGCCCCATGCGGGCTAATACTTCTAAAAGTTCCGGGCTAATAAGTGGTGATATTCCTTTTAACATGTGCTATAAATTTTAATAACTTCTCAACATTAAGAAATTAAGTTTTTTTAAAATGATCAAGTATTGACCAATCACTAATATATTATACTCTAAAGTTCAGTACTTCGTGTAAAATAAGAGAGGTAGCCCCTTTAACAGCAGCTTGATTGCCCAATTTACTTTGCAACAATTTAATATTTCTGCGGGGTTGTTGAATAACTTCTCTTTTAAACACGCTTTTAATTCGTTCTGTAAAAAAAACACCCGAATTCATTACCCTTCCACCTAGCACAATCGCATGGGGATTAAATAGATTAGCGGCAGATGCTATAGCCTGTCCCAAATAGTCGGCAGCCTGATTAAATAAGTGCAATGCAAACTGGTCTCCTTTTTTGGCTTCTTCCGCTATTATCTCAGTCGAAATTTTTTCTAACTTATTTAATGACGAGTCAGGATAAAGTTCTTTTTGTCTGTTGGCTATTTCTGTAATGCCTCGTCCCGAAGAATAGCATTCCAAACAATCCATTTTGCCACATGAGCATTTTAAACCAACAGGAGCAGCCCCAATAATTTTATTGTGCCCAATTTCACCTGCCATTCCGTCAAAACCAAAAAATGGTTGTCCGTTCATAATACATCCGGAACCAATCCCGTATCCGATATTAATGAAAATAAAATCCTTGCACATATCACCGATACCATACATCAATTCACCTTGAGCCATCACCCGAGAAACGTTATCCACAATAATAGGTACCATGAAATGCTTCATCAAAGGTTTCTTAATGTCTACGTTTTTCCATTTAAAGTTGGGTGAATATTCGATATTATCTGTTCTTTTGTTGATAAAACCAGCGGCAGCAACACCTATACCGTGCAATTTGCTTTTGTCGATGCCAGACTTATCAAAAAGCTGTTCAATTAAATCAATTACCCGTTCTAAATCAGATTCAAAACTATCGCTAGCTTCTGTTCTCGTATCTACTTCAGCTAAGGTGTCGCCATTAAGGTTAGAAAGAACGCTATATATATGGGTACGCCCCCAGTCTATGCCAATAACATAGCTGTCGGCACCATTAAATTTAACAATTACAGGAGGACGACCGCCTTTTGACTCACCAATGCCTACCTGAACAGCTAGTTTTTCCGTATTAATTAAACTATCAACAATACGTGTGATGGTTGGCGCACTTAAACCAGTTTGTTTAACGATTTCCGCACGTGAAATTTCACCACTCTCCCTGATCAGGTTCAATACCTTAATTTTATTTAAGCGATTGATATATTCTGCGCTTCCTTTCGGGTGATTTTGTTTCATTTCTTACTTTCTAACGGTACGAAAATAAGGTGGGGAAGTTAAATATGCAAACGAATATAGAAAAAAAAAGCCAGCGAACGTTAATTAGAATGATTCTACAAAGAAAAACAGCAAACTTATATTGCCAAAAATGCAGACAATTGAGGAGTTTATTTATATTTGTTTGGCGTTAAAGGATGAGTAAGTTTATATTTTTCTTTTTTTGCATTATATTTAGAATCAAATTCAACACAACAAATTAAATTTTATTACAGTGAAAAAGTTAATTACATCAACTCTATTCGTATTATTATTTTTTATTGGCCAACCCATTTCTTTAAACGCACAGGAGAGTGGTAATTCAGGACTGGAAGGGGGAACTATCGGAAGTCAGTTTGATTATGCCATAAAGAAATCAAATACCTTTGAGGCATTTAAGGTGGTCAGAACATCATGGTTGTACAAGTTGAAAGGGAACGCCATAGATTCGGTTAAAGCGTTGCAAAAAAATATAGTTTCACTTGAAAATAAAGTACAGGATCAGCAAAAGGAAGTGAATGTATTAAAATCTAACTTAAGGGAAACTAACGAAAAGCTGGAATTGGCCACCAAAGAAAAAGATAGCTTTAGTTTTCTTGGGATGCTTTTAACAAAAGGTGTCTATGGTACAATGGTTTGGACTATCATTTTTAGTTTAATCGTTGCTTTACTCATTATGATCTTTTTGTTTAAGCGTAGTAATACAATTACTATAAAAACTAAGGAAACGCTAGGCGAAAAACAAGAAGAATTTGATGCGCACAGAAAATGGGCTTTGGAACGGGAACAAACCCTGGCGAGGGAACTCAACAAACTAAAACAAAAATATAAAGGACTCGATTAGAGTTCTTTTTTTTTATCGTTAATTAGGCTGAAAATCAGGGTGGTCTGATTGCCATAGTGCGAAACCAAGAACATCACCCAAAGAATTAAAATATTTGGATTTGCTGTCGCCTATGCCATGTCCGGCTTCAAAGTCTACTAAAAATAAAATAGGTTTGTCCGAGCTATTGGCTGCTTGCAAGCGTGCTGCAAATTTAGCTGGTTGCCAGGCAATTACCCTTGGGTCGTTCATCCCAGCGGTAATTAAGGTCGCAGGATATTTTGTATTTTCAACAATATGATGGTATGAATCCATTTCGTATAAGGCCATACATTCAACTGAGTCCTGTACCGTTCCAAACTCCGGGATATTTACAGGTCCGTTGGGTGAAAACTCACCTCTCATTGTGTTCATACAGCCTACCTCAGCAATGGCAGTTGCAAATAAGTCAGGCCTTTCTGTCATTGCCCTTCCAATCAGTATCCCACCGGCACTACCTCCATAGATAGAAATTTTTTTATGGGATGTAAACTGCTGATCAATCAGATATTCCGCACATGCTATTAAATCTTTCCAGGTATTGGGTTTAGTGGTTTTATGTCCGGCTTTATGCCAGTTGTCTCCCAATTCGCCGCCACCCCTAACATGAGGTATGCCAAGAATTCCACCTTTGGTAGTATATAAAAGAAAATTTGGGCTAAAAAAAGGATTTATTGAATAACCATAAGCCCCATAACCGAAAAGAAAAACCGGGTTATTGCCGTCTTTTGTAATGTTTTTATTGTAGATAACTGACAAAGGAACGGTAACACCATCATGTGAGCGAACCATTAACTCTTCAATAATTAAGTCTGTATATTCAGGATAGCTTGCTTGGTCTGAAAGGTTCTCAATCTCAAATTTATTCTTTTTAGGCAGGTAACGATATCTTTGATAATCGGTTGTCCAACCGTTTAAGGTAACCCAAACATCAGGGGTGTTAATGCCAACAGTTTGTAGCCCTATCCTTCCTGCCAGAGTAGGTAATTCGATTTTAACAGGTTTCTGGGAATGGTTGGCAAGAAAGTAAAGTTCTTCCTGCACACCGTAGGAAGTTAATGTATAATATAAGCCATCAGAGGTGGATGTGAAATTGGCCAGTTTGGCATCTTGATCTTCCGGAATAAACACTTTTGCGTTTGACAACAATGGGTTATCTAATGGAGCTTTTAATAGTTTGAAGTTTGGGGCATTTTTGGGGGTGTAATAATGGATTTGTCCTTTGATGGTTTCGAAATTGTAAACCTGGTCGTCCAGAGTAACAATTTGTTTCCAATTGACTGTATCATTGTCCATCTCATCAGCCGAAACCATGTATATCTTAAGTTTTTTGTCCACAGTTACCGGTAAAGCAAAAAGAAGATGGTTGTGTCTGTCATAAAAAACGATAGGGAATTCTTCGGGTTTAATATCAAGTTCCGGGTTTTTTGATCTTGAAAAAAATTCGATGTCGTTTTCCGGTGACTGTCCAACAGTATGGATGAATGATTTACTGTTCAGTTCCCGTTCCATATGGTGAATATCGCTTGAATTGAGCCGTATATATATAAAGCGTTCGCCGTCAGGTAGCCAGGAGGCTGCTGAAAACCAACACCGGTCTATCACTTCGGGGTAAAGCTCTCTTGTTTCGACGTTCATAATCATTAGTTCTGAACTTTCTGAACCATTAGGAGCCACTTCAAAACATACTTTGTCACTTTTAATGGAAGGGGATATGCTGGATATTGAGTAATGTAATGTGTCATCTTTGTATGTTGCTGGATCAAAAAGCAAAACTTCGTCCCCTTTTAATCCGTCACGGTAAAAAAGTTTACCGGTTTCATCATCTGGAGTCTGTTTTAAATAAAAGTATTTGTTGGCTTCAGTGATATTCACATTATAAATTCTGCTACTTTTTCTTTGATCAAACTCTTTCATTTTATCAATTAACCCTTGTCGGCCCGGTATCTGATCAAGAATATTTCTGGAATACTCCGAATGGGTTTTAAACCAATTTATAACGGAAGAGTCATCCAGATTCTCCATGTATCTGTATGGGTCGGTTACTTCTTTTCCAAAGTAGTTTTCAGTTACAGGCTTGGTGGGTGCAATTGGAGGTGTTTCATTTGCTGATTCTGTTTTCAGCTGACAGCCAATCAAGCTTAACGAAACCACGAAAGCAAATAAAATATTTTTCATGATAGTGTAATTTGATAGTTTATATGCAATTGTGCTTCAAGTTACGATGGAGAAGAAGACTTTGTCAATAGAAACAGAGGCAATTTGTATCAGCTGGTTGTTTTTGAGAGACAACAAACGGTAATGAAATTAACAATTAGTTTTTAAGCGCTTGAACAAGTTAAACGGCCTGACGATTACGTGTCACATGGTGTTGGGCTGGGATTGGGCCTCGTTAAAACGTATACCGAAATGTGGAATGGCATAGTTTGGTCAGCGCCAAAAACAGATAAGGGTTCGATTTTATATTTCCAGCAACCTGTGTAATTAATTCCATGTTCGAATTCGAACAATAAAAGGTGCAATATCGGTCAGAATTTTGAGAGTCAAGATTTGGTTGTGTGTCGTAATGGGCAGTAAAAGAGTAATATGTGCATTTCGGCACGATAAGTGATTTCTTCCAATAACAAACCAAAGAAAATGGAGGATTGAGTCATGAAAACACATGTAAATCAACACGAATATCATTTTGGGATTATAAAAATATTAGTAGTTTCCTCTTTACTATTGTTGGGGTATGGAATCTACAAAGTGTTTACGATTAATGGTAATGAGAAAGAATTTATCTATGAAAATTCTATGATGGGCAATACGAATCAATCCATAAACTCAGAGTTAGGCGATTTGTTTTATACACATTCTTATAACAATGAGGTAATGGAAGAAACTCTTCCTGTTGAACAATGGATGCTTAATCCGTCATCTTGGCGTGAATCACCATCCTTTAGTTTGTTGGAGGTATGGTCAGAAGATATGATGGAAGAACCTTTGTTAATGGAAGAATGGATGACAGATCTGTTGGGATGGGAAGCTAAGGCCATATGGCCTGCCAGTGTTTTGAGCGTTGAATCGGAACCTGAATTGGCCATTGAGCCTTGGATGCTTAATGATGAAGGTTGGGATGAGTATACAGGAGTAGAGGTTACATCTTTTGAAAATGAAGACGGAATAAAACTGGAAAGTTGGATGATGAACACTACAGAATGGAATGTGCCGATTATTCCAAAAGATAAGTTAGCAGAATTGGGATGGGCGGAAGAGGAACAACTAGTTCTAGAGCCTTGGATGATAAGTTGTTGTACCTGGGTGCCCGAGAAATTGGCAGAAATTGAGATTTATGAGTTTAGCAAGTCCTTTAGTGAAGATGCTTTGACCCTAGAGGAATGGATGCTTGATGATATGTCTTGGTTAATTACCGATATACATAGTTTGGAGGAATACCCAATAGCCTAAAGCCATTTTAGCAATACATTGAAAAGAGTTAGTGCAAATGATGTTGTATTTGTGCTCACTCTTTTTTCTTTGGATTTATCCGTTCCGTTGCCAGGAAAAATTTTTTGCCTGCCAGGAATTATTTATGTTGAATTTTATATAATTGTATACTTAAAAATGTGGTTAAAAAATTTTTTAACCACTACAATAGCCTTTCCCGGTTTTACATCAGAAAATGCCGATTCATAACGAAATTAGCTTTGGAGACGCAGCAAATAAAGGCGTTTTTTGTTTAGCAACCGATATTGAACATTGCTTGTTGTTATTTAAAATCAACAAATTGCATTTTAATTAAAATCCATAGATTCCGCTTTTGTATTAAAATCCTTTTTCTATCTTTACAAGGAATCTCAGCCTAGATATAAATTTACATGCGTTATTTACTCAAAGGATTAATCTTAGTTTTTCTGCTACATATTAGTGTTGGATTATTGGGGAATGATGGTCCACTACAGGGAAAATACGTCCATAATGTACACGGCAATAATGAAATTATTGCCAAAGCTGACTTGTATCTTCAAATAAATGATGCGCCAAAGGCCATTCGGTTGCTGTTGGATAACCTTGAGCATTGCACGGATTCATCGTTGCAATCAATTATAAATTATAAAATCGGGATAGCATACCTCACTGAAGGTTATTACGAAGATGCCTTGCCTTATCTGAAAAAGTTTAAAGCATATCAGGAAAGTAAGGGCGATTCAATAGGGATTGTTGCGGCTGATATTGCGTTGGGAAAGTATTATTGTCAGCGTAACGACTATACAAATGCTTCCAGTATCATATTTCATGCATTAAATAGGATGCCTCATCAGTCGGAAAACGAACTTAAGGCTATGGCTTTTTTGGTATTGGCCGAATTAAACGTTCAAAATAGGGTATTTTCCGAAGCTAAGTCATATGCCCAAGAAGCTTTGGCGATATCTACAACGTTAAAGTTGAATAATCTGAAATTAAAATGTTTTGATGTTTTTTCTTGTCTGTACGAAACCATGGGAGATTATCAATCGGCACTTTATTACAAAAATAAAAGTGTGAACCTTCAGGATTCTATAATAAAGTCAGCTGCCTCGGCATTAACGAGCACACAGCATTTGACAGGAAATATATATGATGTGTCGCCTGAAAACGCAAATGCCGAAATGGCCACAAGAGCAATATCTGTTAATTTGTCGAAACTAAAAGACGATGAAGTAATTTATTGGGGAAGCATTGTCCTTTTATTTGTTTTTGCGTTGGTGTTTTTTATGCTGTTCCGATCAAAAATGTTGTTGAGCAAAAAGCTTAAGCATAAAAATGTAGAGCTGGAAAAGTTGAATGCAACCAAGGACAAGTTTTTTTCGATTCTTGCACATGATTTAAAAAGTCCGTTTAATTCATTGATGGGATTTTCCGAAGTCCTGTCGTTGCAGGTGGAAAGTAAGAGTCAGCAAGAAATTGTGGAGTATAGCCGGTCGATTCATAATTCAACCCGAAAACTATACTCATTGGTGGAAACCTTGTTACAATGGTCCAGAACACAATTGGGAACTACGGAGTACAAGCCCGAAAGATTGGATGTTAAAATAGTGGCCAGTAATATTATTTCAATTCTTAAGATTAATGCGGAAGAGAAGGACATTGTTATTTCGTTGGATATCTCCAACAATATGTTAGCTTGGGCCGACAAGGATTTGTTTAGTGCCGTGCTTAGAAATTTAGTGAGCAATGCCATTAAATTCTCAAGAGTGGGCAGTGTTATCAGTGTAACCGGCAAAACGAAAGGTAGTTATATGGAAATTTCTGTAACCGATACTGGTGTTGGTATCAGCAAGGATAACCTGCAAAAAATATTTAGGGTAGATACCAATATTACTACCACCGGAACATTTAACGAAAAAGGAACCGGACTGGGCTTGGTGCTTTGTAAAGAGTTTGTGGAGATTAATAAGGGTGTTATAAGTGCCGAAAGTAAGCTGGAAAAGGGTAGTACGTTTAAATTTACTGTACCTTTGAGTACCAATTACAGTTTGAACTAACAAATATCGATTGTGTAATGAAATGAGCGTTGTTTTTATCTATCCGTTCATTAATATATTCGGTATTATAACATAGAGTTTACATCATTAATAAGTGATATAAAATGACCAAGAAGAAAATTGGCTATGTGGAGGCCATTACTGAAATAGAGGATATACTATCAAAAATTGAAGATAACGAATTGGATGTCGATGAATTGTCGGATAAGGTAAAACGAGTATCCGTGTTATTAAAGATTTGTAAGGATAAATTGCACACTACCGAATCGGAGGTGGAGAATATTCTTAAAGAAATAGAGGAATAGATAGCAATAGGTGAGTAAGGCGTAGGCGTGATTAAAATTGAAATAAAAAACGGTTCTTGAATTTATATTCAAGAACCGTTTCTTTTTTATGCTATTAGAATATAAATCTTGCTCTTATAAAAGCATGTGTTCCTGCTTGGGGATAGTAAGCAGCCCACGAGTATTCAACTCCATCTTCGTACCAATTGCCACCATAAGCATTGCTTTCGTACTTTGTGTCAAATAAATTGTTAACAGTAAGTTGTAGTTCAATTTTTTTCATCCACGAAGGATTGAACGCTTGTGTAATGATACCATTAAAAACCGTATAAGCATCAAGTTTTCGCATATCACTTTCCGTGTTGTCAAAGTATTGCTCGCCCACATGTTTGGTGATAAATTTGATGCTAGTATTCTTCAAAGGTGTTATCGTAAATGTGCTGTTGGCAACTATGTTAGGAGAATATGAAATTTGATTATCCCCATGTTGAATATGTATATCGTTATTTGTATTTGGATTAAAATCGGGATCATAGGTCTCCACGAAATCTTTGATGATGTTTTTACTAAAAGTGGCATTTCCGTCCCATCTAAATCTAGATAAAATTTTTGCGCCTAATTCAATTTCCATTCCTGTGCGGTAACTATCTTCTACATTGGTCATAATGGAATATCCTACATTACTTTTTTCGCCAGTTGGAATTAACTGATCTTTATAGTCCATGTAATAGAAGTTAATGTTGGCTGCCAGATTCGGTGATTGGTAATGATACCCTATTTCCAAGTCATTCAGTCTTTCCGATTTTGGTGTAGAGCTTGCGTCCCCTTGCGCATTCTTAAAGTCGGCACGTGCAGGTTCTCTATTGGCAATGGCATAGGACGCATAGAACTGGTTTTGTTGGTTTAAAGTATAAAAAACACCTGCTTTGGGATTAAAAAAATCATATGTATGATGCTGGTCTAGCATGGGGAAATCATCATCGGTACCATTTATCTTATAGTCGATGCCTCTATATTGTACATCGCCAAATACGTTTAATTTACCCAGTTGGTAATTTACTTTGGCGTAAATATTATAATCCTTTTTTATTCCCTTGTTACGGTACCATTCTTCGCCTTTTTCTGAACTGCCGGCGTATCTGGCCCAAATTAACTCTCCAAAGTGATCGCCATCATATTTGTTCCAACCTCCACCAAAAGTCATTTGCAAATCATCAGTATCATAATTGAATGAACCCGTAAACCCGTAAAAATCGTTGGTGAGCCATTTCTGACGGATGAGGTCCGTAGTTTTTATCGTATCGCCTGGTTGTCGTATGATGTGCTCCAAGCCATACTCCTTCAGGCTTTCGTCTTGCTTATACTGTTCGTAGTAGCCTTCGCCTCTGGTGTAATGAAGGGCGGTGTTTAAAAGCCAGTTGCTGTTTAAATTCTGACTGAAAAATAGCTGGTAGTGAGTCTGTAGGTAGTTGTCTGTCTGGTCTTTGTAATATCTTTCATTGCCATTTTCGTCGATATATTGGCCTGCGGGGTTGTAGGTCCTATCGGTTTTTAAAGTTGCTTCGTCAATACCCCACCAGCTAATACCTGTACGTTGATCCCCATGGATTACGTTAGCCTTTAAAAAGCTGTTTTTAAGATGCATGCTACCGCTCATGTACAGCGATTTATGGTCGGAAAAAGCATAATCTACATATCCGTCAGTTTGCAAGTCGCTATAGCGAAGATCAAACGAGAACTTATCGTCCAGTAAACCCGTGCTAACATTAATAGAGTTTTTAAAAGTGTTAAATGAACCGGCTGTGGAACTAACTTCTGCATAGGGTTTGGTATGGTAGCTGGTGGTATTAAAGTTAATGGAGGCTCCGAATGCGGCAGCTCCATTAGTCGATGTTCCCACACCGCGCTGCACCTGTACCTCATCTACCGACGACGAAAAATCGGGCATGTTAACCCAATATACCCCCTGGCTTTCCCCATCGTTTAGTGGAATGCCGTTTACAGTTACATTTATTCGTGTAGCGTCCGTTCCTCTAATTCTCATACTGCTATAACCAACACCAAAACCCGATTCCGTCGAAGAAACAACCGAAGGCGTCATGCTTAACAGGAGGGGAATGTCATCAGCTGCATTCATGCTGCTCAGTTCTTCTTTGGAGATATCGGTTTTGGCAACAGGCGTCTTGTTACCTGCTTTGATAGAAGAAACAATAACTTCCCCCGTCATGATTGAACCAGGTTTTAGGGTAAAATCAATTTGTTCGTCAGAAGTTAGCTGTATCGATTTCATTTGGGTTTCATACCCTAAATAGGAAACAGCCAGCTGATATTGACCTTTTTGCAGATTCTTAATCAGATAATTACCCTTGGCATCGGTAATAGTTCCTATGGAAGAACCTTTAACGGCAACAGTGGCTCCAACCAGGGGATTGTTATTTGGGCCGGTAACTATACCGTGTACACGGTATTGCGACGAAATAGATGTTAGTCCAATAATACTAACTAAAATGGATAAAAATAACTTTTGCATGTATTACAGTTTTAAATGAATAAATACTGCAATGAGGAAAATAGGAGATGATCTTTTTCCCTTGACAGCATTACCTGTCCAGGTTCGAAGGGTATAATCTCAGCCCGGTATAATCCAGGCACCCCATTGTAGAAAACGGATGCAATATTAAGACCTTTAAGTCTTATACGCAAGAAAAATAAATATTTTTGTTATCTTTTTATAAAACTAAACGAATGTGCCTTGCCAATTTCGGTTAAAGTGTTCAATGTTGATTCGCCAATATTATCTTGATTTGCAAGATAGGATGAGATGGCTACACCGTGTATGCCCGTTTCAAATAATTCTGCAAAATCTTCCATAGTAATAGCGCCTATGGCAATTATCGGAATGTCTATGTTGTTGGTGTCACAACACTTTAAAATTTCCGTATAATCATTCAGGTTTAGTTCGGGATTTATATCCCTGCTTGTTCCGGTATGTCCGTAAGTGCCTAAAAATAGGTAATCTGCCCCTTGTTCTGCCAGATGCACGATGTCTTCGAACGTATTGGCCGTAGCTCCGATTATTTTTTGACTTCCAATAATATTTCGTGCTTCAGCTACGTTTATATGGTTTTTGCTTAAGTGAACACCGTCTGCATCTACTTCAATAGCTAGGTGAGGATTGTCATTAATAATAAAAGTGGCACCATAATGTTGGCAAATGGAATTACATTTGCGGGCCTGGGACAGAATATAATCTTCTGGTTTATTTTTGATTCCTAGTTGAATCCAATCTCCCCCTCCTGCGCAATATTCCAAGGCTTGTTGCGAAGATGGTTTTTCAATCTCTTGATAGGTAATGAATTGAAGTCGGCTAATAATTTTTTGCATAGTGTTGTGTGTTAAGTTTACCACAAACATAGTTAATTTTATTTGCCGGGAAAAGCATTGTTAAGATTTAGAAGAATTGATTCACTTCATACAATTGTGGTGTATTTTTGAGATGCTGCCAAAGTGTCCTAGGTGTGGCAGCACCTTTAAAAAAACTTTTGGGGTGTATAGCAAATTATAGCAGTTTATATACCTACCAATGCCATCATATTATTTTTTGTAAAAATCACGAATAAAAAAAGCTGCTATAAAAATAATCAACTTTTATAACAGCTATTGTTAATTGGGTAAAATATGTATAGCGCAATAATAATTCCGGTATTTATCTCAAAAATATCATTAGACTCCATTGAATACCAATTCAATGAATAAAACCTAAACATTATCTTAACACCGCAAGGTAAGATTTTCTATAACTGGATTTCCCAGATACGGCAAATGCCTGCTTTCGTGAGCAATTTGAAAAATCCCTTTTGAAAGATCCCGGTTTATTTGATAACCTTTAAAACTTCGGTTACCATCTTTTCCAATTCAGCTTTTGGTCTGGCGCCAAGAGCGGCCTGAGGTTCGCCATCTACCGGTATAAATACTATGGTAGGTAGACTTCTGATTCCAAAAATAGCTGCTAACTCTTTTTCTTTATCAGTATCTACTTTAAATACTTGAATTTTACCTTTGTATTCTGCTTGTAACTCGTTTAAAATAGGAGCTACCTGTCGGCATGGACCACACCAGTCGGCATAAAAATCCAGGATGGCGGGTACCTTTCCGTTATATTTCCACTCCTTATTTGTTTCGTAGTCAAAAACCTTTTCCTTAAACGTTTCTTTGTTTAGGTATATCACACCACTCTTTTCCGTCTCCTCACCCGTGTATTTGGCTTCCGCCCTGCCTGCACATGAAACATTGGCGAAAATAAATACCGATAATAATCCTGAAACAATTAATGCCTTCATAACAATTGTATTAATAATTTACTTTTACTGGTTGGCTGAAAAAATGTCATAAATTAGTCTAAACTAACTTTTAAAACATCCTTGAATGCTTTTTGTAAAGTTTCCTTTGGCAAAGCTCCCTGGGCCATTTGTGGTTGTCCTTCGCTGGGGATAAAAAGAAGGGAAGGAATACTTTGTATACCAAACATACCCGATAATTCTCTTTCTGCCTCGGTATCTACTTTGTAGATGTCTATTTTGCCATCATAATCTTTCGAAAGCTCTTCTAATACGGGAGCAATAGCTTTACATGGTCCACACCAATCGGCGTAAAAATCGATTATACAAGGTTTGTTTCCTGCAAATTTCCACTCTTTACTTGCTTCGAAATCAAAAACTTTCTCTTTAAACGTTTCTTTTGTCAAATGTTCTAACATGATTATTGTATTTTAATGAATATTCGTGTTTGATTACTTTAGATACAAATATATCTAAAAATGTTGATATGTCAATATCAATATGTGTGCCAAAGTTAAATTTTAACATATTAGACTGACAAGCGACAGAAAACTGACAGTAATTCAGGTATTAAACATTTGTAATGACTAAGATGTTTGGTAGGAGTAACTAAGGAATAATGTGACTCATTATCATTAGGCTTTATTAAAATTATATTTTTGCAACCCTTGAATAGCCAAAATAATTGTTCCTGTTACCCGATTGTATAATTGGCGACAAACAATCGCGAGCCATCCTCAGCGCAATAAAATTGAGAAATTATATTATCCGCCAAAATAAATTGTAATTTTGGCAGCCTAAATTTTAAGAATGACTGAAAAAGATATATTAAAACACTTAGAAAGCACTGTTTTTAATGCAATTAGGCATGTGGCAGATTTAGAGAAAATTGAAACCTACGTGATTGGAGGTTATGTGAGAGATCTGTTTCTAGGAAAGACTTCTAAAGATATTGATATTGTGGTGCGCGGCAGTGGGATTGAAATGGCAGAAAAAGTGGCAGCTAAACTTGGCGGACTTAAAGTGACTGTTTTTAAGAATTATGGGACTGCCATGTTTAAATATAGAGATGTTGATGTTGAGTTTGTTGGAGCTCGAAAAGAATCATACCAAAGAAATTCACGTAAGCCATTTGTGGAGGACGGAACCATAAGGGACGATCAAAACCGAAGGGATTTTACAATTAACGCTTTGGCTTTATCGCTCAACAAAGAAACACTTGGAAATCTGGTTGATCCGTTTAATGGGTCAGAGGATTTGGAAAAAGGTATTATCCGTACTCCATTAGAGCCAGGTATTACTTTTTCCGATGACCCTTTGCGCATGCTTAGGGCTGTGCGGTTTGCGGCCAGGTTTAAGTTTAGTATTGAAGAGGACACTTTTGAGGGAATCAAAAATAATAAAGAACGCATTGGAATTGTTTCGGGGGAAAGGATAGTTGATGAACTCAATAAGATGATTATGTCCGATAAACCTTCTTTGGCATTTAAAATTCTGGAGATAACAGGGCTGTTGCAGATTATACTTCCTGAACTTCAGGCCATGAAAGGGGTAGAAGAGAAGAAGGGGAAAAGGCATAAAGACAATTTTTATCACACGCTACAGGTGCTAGACCGAATAGTCCCGTTTACCGATGATGTGTGGTTACGATGGGCCGCAGTGTTTCACGACATAGCCAAACCCGTAACCAAACGGTTCGACGATAAATTGGGGTGGACTTTTCATGCGCATAATCATATAGGACAAAAAATGGTGCCCAAGATTTTCAAACGCATGAAGTTCCCAATGAACGAAAAAATGAAATTTGTTCAAAAAATGGTGTATCTGCATATGCGGCCTATTGTTTTATCGGAGGATGTGGTGACGGATTCTGCGGTGAGAAGGTTACTCTTTGATGCGGGAGACGATATTGATTCATTGATGACTTTGTGCGAGGCTGACATTACCTCAAAAAACGAGGATAAGGTCAGAAAGTATATGAAGAACTTTAAGGTCGTACGGAGGAAACTGAAAGAGATTGAGGAGAAGGACAGGGTAAGAAATTTTCAGCCCCCGGTATCCGGTGAAGATATTATGAAGACATTCGGCATTGGGCCTTGCAAGGAGATTGGAGATATAAAAGCTGCTATTAAAGAAGCCATATTGGACGGAGAAATCAATAACGACAGAGAGCAGGCTTACCAGTTAATGTTAAAGCTGGGCAAGGAAATGGGGTTAAACGAAAAGCCAGATGCCCCCGACATGGCCGGAGCAAAAAATAAGGGTACACATTCGAATGATTGAAACTTGCTTTGGCTATCAAAGTTATGCTAATTTTATCACCAATGAAGAATAGCACACAAACTAAAAGTACTCCTCTGTTTGCTACTGTCCAATACTCGATTGATGGCGACGGACCTATTCTTGTAGCCGATCGCTTAAAGTCACCGGAAAATATGGGACATATCATCCGCTTAGCTAGTAATTTTGGATGTGCAAAGGTGATTTTTATTGGAGACTCTCAAAGTGTGAGGCATAGTAAGATAAAAAAAGTGGCCGGGGCAGCGGCAGGACAAATCGAGTGGCAGTTTTGTAAGCCGGAGGAGTTAAAAAATCACTTGCCGGAAGGATACACGGTTTGTGCCATCGAAACGACCGATAATTCTTTAAATTTGTCGGATGGTGTTTTGCCAGAGAAAGTCGCTTTTGTTTTAGGGAACGAGATTCATGGGGTGTCCGCTGAGCTAATGGAGCAATGTTCACACTTTTACCATATTCCCATGATTGGAGCCATTAAATCTATGAATGTTTCTCATGCATGCAGCGTGGCACTTTATGAATGGGTTAGACAGTATTTGGTAATTAGTCCTCAGTAATCTGCACATCAGAAAATAGTAAGGCGATGTTTGGTTCCTGTTCTCAATTCTTAAAAATACTTAAGTTTTTGATGCCCATCATTTAATTTTTAGCTCAAGTGCAACGGGGAAATGATCGCTGAAGCCATTGTTAAACTTAAAGCCAATGTATGTCCTGAATGGTTTTAATCCCGTATTACCTTTGTCTTCTTCCAATAAAAAAGGGAAATCCAAAATTTTCATTGGTGTTGCAACGAAAACGGTACGGGTGGAATCGGATAAATTTTTAGATATCAGGAACTGGTCAAAGGTGTTCCATTCGTATTGATGTTTCAGCGTTCCCGCTGAATTACTAATGCTGTTTGCTGGTGAAGATATATTGATGATATTGCCGTTTTCAATAAGGTGTTGCATACTTTCGTCTTCGGGTTCGTCGTTAAAATCTCCCATGGCAATAATGTTGGCGTCAGGCTCGTAAGCTAATATGTTTGTTATGGTATCCCTCAATACTTGAGCCGCCCTATATCTTAAGGGTTTGGTATTGTGCACGCCCCCATACCTCGACGGAAAATGGGCCACAAAAAGGTGCAGGGGGATGGTATCTTTAATTAATCCATAAACGTACAATATATCCCTTGTTGGTCTGGTGCCCTCTCCAAAATCCACTTTAATGGGAATTGATTCAAGAGGCGTAAATTGATTTTTCCGATAGAGCATGGCTACATCTATGCCGCGTACATCCGGAGATTCATGGTGGATGATATGGTAATCCAGGTGGTTTAGCCCTGTTTTCCAAACAAGATCCTTTAAAACTCCTTGATTTTCCACTTCGCATAAACCAACGATGCCGGGAGGGTTCCAGCCGCCGGATTCAAGAACAACCCGTGATATGTTTTTAAGTTTCCGTAAATACCTTGAGTAGCTCCAATGTTTGTCACCTGTCGGGGTGAACTCGTCATCCAGTTTTAAACTGTCGTTTTTTGTGTCGAATAGGTTTTCGACATTATAAAACATCAGCCCTAAATGTTCGTAATTCTGAGGAAATAAAGGTTGGGGAGAGCTAAGTTCAAGAACCAGTAAAACCCAAAATGTTACCTTGTACCTTTTATTCTTCTTCCATTCTTTCATATGCGCCAAGGTCAGGGCCATTATTATCATTAACCCTGCTGTTGTTAAGAATATCGTTGGGGAACCGATCGGCAATTTCTTCATCGCCTAAATCCTGACAAAAGGATAGTGTGTCCAGTTGGTAATTAAACTCAGATGGGTCGATAAAATTAGGATCTTCGTTAACCCAAACACTAACATAATTGTTTGGGTCTGTCACATCAAGGTTACCGCTTTTTAACAGGCAGTTTTCAAATTTATAGTTGAACCAGCTCTTGCTATCCACTTCGTCTTCCTTGTCCTTAAAGTCAAAGCCTATTTCTGTAAATCTATTTCCATGTATTATGGAATTGTAAAAATTTGCCTCAATCAAAGGATTAATAACTTCCGTACCGGTTTCATCGGTGAAGTAATTGTTTAAGAATAGTGCAGGTGTGTTTCTGTATACCCAACTCGGGAAATAATTGGCTACCGTACAATGATAAAAGTTATAAGTCCCGCCTAAGGTCAGTGCAACGGAATGGTATCCGCAATCACCAATAACCGTATTGGAGACATCTACTTTTGAATTTTGCGTTAAGATACCAAATTGGGATATGTGATTAATCACTGTGTTGTTGATTTTAAGAGGGTCTGTATCGCCAAGTCCAACGGAGTCAACAAATATACCCATGATTCCATGTTTAATAATGGCATTGTCAATTACATTGTCGGAACTGCTTGGCATAAAATGTATATGTCCCCATTGGCCTGGTTTGTCATCATACCAATCATCCAGTCTGTCACCCAAAAAACTAACTGGTTCTTCGGGTGTCCCATTTACTTGCATACTGCCAAAAACAACCAGACGGGCATCGTTATGGAAATGGAGTCTGGCGCCAGGTTCAATAGTCAGTGTTTCAAGGCTGTCTACCACTAAAAAATCATAAATTAAATATGGTCTGTCGGCTGTAAAGGTGGCCGTTTTAATGTTGGCCTTTTTTAACAGCTCAACGTTCTGGCCATAAGCAATCAAATTTACTTTTTGGGTTCTTTCGCCTGAATAAAATATGATGGAGTCATTTACCACAAACGGACTATTACTGTTATCTGGTTCGATCGTGATATCCACAAAAACGAACAAACTGTCTTTGGCATTTATCCTGAGGTTGTCAACTCTGTCTTCAGCTTGTCCGTTTATATTTAATCTAAAATTGCTTGTTTCTCCGCCAGACAATTCTATTGAGTTGATAATTAAATCCTCGTCGTAGGGGTTATAAATTCTAAAGTTTTTCGTGACCGAACCAACTGACGTGAAAATGGTATCAAACATTAATGTGTCAACGGAAAAATTTAAACCTTCTGAACTACTTAAAAACACAAACTCCCTTTCGCAAGCCCAAAAGCTTAAGGGTATAAGCAGTAATATTAGGTATTTTTTTAGTCTGCACATAAGTTTTGTGTATGGTAGAGTATTGTTTATTAGGCTTTTGATGTAAAAAATGTTAGCAAGGGTTTTAGCTTGAAAAATAAACAATAAATTGAATAATTCCTATTAAATCCACATTAAATATTTATAAATTAAAACACAAATTAACAATCGTTCACACTGGATGCCACCATTCCTAATTACAACGAAGATCACCTGCATTTATTATTCAGAAAATTTAAGTATGATATATTTTTGATATATTGCCGTAAAATCTGACATACATGAATACAAATCATACAAAGCCATATACTTTCGACAGGGTGGTTAGGATGGTATTGTCCATAGCTTTTTTACTGGCATTTTATTTTTTATTAAAACGGTTAAGTGGGGCTCTTGTGCCATTTTTTATAGCGTTATTAATGGCCTATCTGATCAATCCACTGGTCGACTTTTTTCAGTTTAAATGTAGGTTTAAATACAGAGGATTAGCTGTTTTGACAAGTTTGTTAATGGTATTTGGAGGATTATATTTTTTAGTAATTTGGCTGATTCCCCAGTTCTATGCCGAGATGACAAAAATGGTGCAGCTAATTCGGGACTATCTTCAGCATGCATCTGTTTCGAGTATCTTACCTAAAGAAGTGATAGACTATATCAATGATTTTGTAAATAACACTGATTTTACCAAAGTTTTAGATCCACAAAGTGTGGCCGGTTCCCTTAAAAATATTTTTGGACAGGCATGGAAGGTATTCTCTGGTTCCATGAATTTCTTATTAGGACTTGTAAGCCTTCTGATTATATTAATTTACCTGGTTTTTTTACTGATCGATTTCAAACAGATTTCAGATGGGTGGCTGGGATTGGTGCCACCAAGATATCGGGAACCTGTGCGTGAAGTGTTTGATGATCTTACCAAAGGCATGCAAATTTATTTTAGGGCGCAGGGACTTATTGCGCTTATTGTGGGCGTGTTATTGGCCATTGGGTTTAAGATTATTGGACTCCCCATGGCTATAATAATTGGGTTGTTTATCGGTGCTTTAAATATCGTTCCTTATCTGCAAATTGTGGGTTTTATTCCTGTAATTTTGTTATCGTTGCTTAGGGCTATGGAAACTAACCATAGTTTCTGGCATGTTATTCTACTGGCGGCCATTGTTATGGGTGTGGTGCAGCTTATACAGGAAACCATTCTTACGCCCAAAATTATGGGACGCGTATATGGTCTTCACCCTGCTATTATTTTACTGTCTCTTTCTGTTTGGGGCAGTTTGCTGGGGTTGTTAGGAATGTTGATTGCACTGCCCATGACCACACTGCTTTTTTCTTACTATAAAAGATTTGTGTTAAAAAGCAACGATCAGGAATTAAACAATCCGGATCTTATTTAAACCCTAGTAATACTTTATTATAGTGAATAAAAAATAATGCAGCATGCTGTAATGTGCATTAAGACAGTGTAATGCAATGTTTAATGCGGTGTGGGTAAATATCTGGAAACAACAGTGACGGGAATTTCTGTTATTAGGCAAAACATATAGGCAGTTTATCAAAACTTTTTAGCCAATTGCTCATTTGTACGTAAATTTAAATGTTCTTGATAGAGATATAGGACACAACACAATTTACAACACACATGAGAAGCTTGATTTCCATATTCGTTTTATTGATGGGCGCCATTTTGGCGGATGGTCAAGTTTATACCGGCGAGGAAAGTGAGCAGATTGTTAAGGGGGCGTCAAAAGTTAAAGTTAACGAGAATAGCGGACAAATTGAATACTTCGAGTTCTCCTCTCAGTCCTTAAAATCCGGTTTGGTTGTGAATGGTTCCACGCTTAGTCAAAAAGTAGGCCTGCCCAATATATACAAACTAAATCTTTCAAATGAGTTTAAAGATAAACAGGGAGATGCACACTCCAAGTATCAACTGAGCTTGCTTGGTATTCCTGTTGAAGGAATGGGGTATACGGTCCATTACAAGAATGGAATGGCTCGGAGCGTAAACGGTAAAGCTGTAAAAGGCGAAGCTGTTACAACTCAAGCGCAACTGTCAGAAAGCGAAGCTGTTGAAAAGGCTATTTCTATTTTTTCTTCTGAACTTTTTATTTGGGATAACGATAATTCATTTTATCCCAAAGCACAACTCCTATTTGTCCCTCATAACAAGGAATTGATGCTGTGTTACAAAGTGGATGTGTACTCCTTAAAACCATTGCAAAGAGAATATATATATGTTGATGCCAATACCGGCGACATTGTAAAGAGAATATCAAGAATCCATAATATTGACTTTGAAGGAACGGCCATATCATTTTATAACGGAACCGTAGGGATTAAAACGAGCGAAGGATATGGTGGATATATTTTGAGCGAACATGAGCGGGGCAATGGAATCCATACCTATAATTTGAATTACGGGCAATTGTATTCTGAGGCTGTGGAATTTGTTGATGAAGATAACTATTGGCACAACCCGGATGATCAAGTGGCCTATGATGCTCATTTTGGAGCTGAAATGACTTACGATTATTTATTTAATAAGTTTGGAAGAAACTCTATTGATGGTAATGGGTTGGCGCTAAAATCTTATGTGCATTTCGGTAATAATTACGCTAATGCATTTTGGGATGGGGATCGGATGACGTATGGTGATGGGGATGGTTCTTCAAAATATGCTTTTACATCGCTGGATATTGTGGGCCATGAAATTGTACATGGCCTAACCTCTCATAGTGCCGACCTGGAATATGCATATGAATCAGGGGCTCTTAACGAATCCTTCTCCGATATTTTTGGTGTTGCCATCGATTTTTATGTGTATCCCACATCGGCCAACTATTTGATAGGAGAACAGGTTTTTATAGATGGGGTTTCTTATTTACGTAACATTTCTGATCCTAATGCAGCTTTTCATCCGGATACTTACCAAGGTAAGTATTGGATAACTGGAACGCAAGACCATGGGGGGGTACATAGCAACTCAACCGTTCAAAGCTATTGGTTTTATTTATTGTGCGAAGGGGGCAGCGGAGTCAACGATAATGGGGATAGTTACATGGTTGAACCAATTGGCCTGGAAGCGGCTGAGGCAATAGCTTATAGGAATTTGACTGTTTATTTAAATCGCTATAGCAATTTTGAAGACGCCCGGTTTTATTCGATTCAATCAGCTGTTGACCTGTATGGTGAGTGTTCCAATGAAGTGATTCAGGTTACCAATGCATGGTATGCCGTGGGTGTTGGGCCCGAATTTGAAACTGCTGTTACTGCCACTTTTTATTCCGACCAAACATTTTATTGCAGTGCTCCTGCCAGTGTTCAGCTTAACAATACAAGCACAAATGCTGATGGTTACAAATGGTATTTGAATAATGTAGAGGTTAGTACAGAACAAAACCCAATACTTAATATAGCCAGTGTTGGAGAATACAGTATTAAGTTGGAAGTGACCGGGACTTCTGAATGTAACAGCAGTGATATAACTGAAATTGAAAATTATATTACTGTTGCTAACCAAGCTACCCCAATATTTCCAGTAAATGCACCTTTCACTGAAAATTGCGGAACGGGCGGTATTTATAGTGTTCAACTGAATGAGTTAAACAACAGATCACAGGGGTCCAACCAAGGATATGAAGATTTTACCTGCGGGCATGAGACCGTATTGAAGGAAGGAAAAAAATATTCGTTGGCAATCCGCACAGGTGAGGACTTTAAAGAAGCTGTTAATGTATGGTTGGATGTTAACAATGATGGCATTTTTTCAAATCAGGATGAAAAGATATATACTTCAATTGCTACCGAAATTCATAAAGGAGAAGTTAAAATTCCAGCTGGTGTAAGTTTTGGAGATCCGCTCAGGCTGAGAATAGGCTCGGATCGTTATGATTACGCATCGGAGCTGGATGGTATTAATGACTCCCAATACGGGCAATACGAGGATTATACCGTGATACTGGAAAAAAACACAGCGCCTCCGCTTGCTAACTTCTCGGTAAGCGATACCATCGCTTTTATCCATGAATCAGTTTCTTTTTTCGATAAAAGCGAGAATGTTGCAACAAGTCGGATTTGGCATTTTGAAGGTGGCGTTCCTGAATATTCCAGTGATCCATACCCAACAGTTACATACCACCAAGATGGTGTTTATCACGTAGAACTTATGGTAGCCAATGAGTTTGGCTCTTCATCAGTGAGCAGGGAAATTAGGGTAGCGACTAATCATCTTATGGGAGTGCATACTCAAACGGATTTATCTTCGGGTTACATTTTTGATGCGGGTGGAGAAGATGGTGATTATGAAAATTCAACCGAGCAAACCTTTTTAATAGCGCCATATTGTGCCAAAGAAATTTTACTGACAATACAGGAGCTCAATACGGAATGGTGCTGTGACATATTGAATATTTATGATGGTGCCGACGAAAACGGGCTTCTACTAGCTTCGCTGAAAGGAACGGTTAGCGATCCACTGTTAATAAAGGCAACATCTGGCAGCATGTTTCTTTCATTTACAACGAACGAAACTAATTCCTACGAAGGTTTCAGTGCTAGTTGGGAATCTGTGGCTTATGGCGTTGGAAACGATGTAGTAGCCGATTTTAATATTGTAGATGAAATATTGCCGGTAAACTACGAATTGAAGTTCGAAGATAATTCCTTATATCAACCAAAAATATGGAACTGGGAATTTGGAGACGGTTCTACATCCAATGATCAGCATCCCAAATACGCATTTAGTACTTCGGGTGTTCATGAAGTACGGTTAACAGTGGATAATTGTATCTCAAAAGATACGATAACAAAACAGGTGGTTATTGAGGCTGAACCTGAATTGTCAGTGATGAATGACACTATCCGACTTAATCTGTTGAGTGGAGAGTTGGTCGATAGTTTTATTTCTATCGGCAATTTGAATAACGGGTTGTTGGCTTACGAGGGCAAGCTGTTGGATTCTTACGAAAAAGGAAGCAATCATAATCCAATCAAATATTACTCATTTGAGCCTAATTTTGAGGGTATTAGAGTTGGTCTGGCTAAAAATGTGCTTTATTATCACGAACTCAAAAATACCTTGACCAGTTACGGGGCCATATGTTTGTCCGTTACATCAGAAAATATATCAACTTCCCTTAATTCGTTGGATGTTTTAATCGTGGATGATTCGGCCAATTTTTTGGATATCAGGAAAAATGAAATTAGAGATTGGGTCAGTAAAGGAGGATTCCTGATAATACAAGGAGATGGAAGAATCACGGATTTTAATAATCTATTGGACGGTTGGGGGATAAGTTATGTTTCGGTACCTGCGAAGGAAGGTGATGCTGTTTTATTAAATCATGAGATCAACGAGGATTTGAATGCTTATCGTATTCGTGTCAATGCCGACTGTACTTTATCCGTTAATGCACCGGCAACTCAATTATTGAATGATGCCAATGGTAATTGTTATTCTGCATTAAGTTCTTCGGGCAAAGGAAAGATATTAACCATGGGGGATGAATCATTCCTGTATATGTCCACAGAAGGGCACAGGCAATTTTTGATGAATGCCTTGGAATATAGTATTACCCCATTGAATACCGCATTGTGTGAGCTAGATCCGGGTTATATGTTCCTGTCGGGACAGGATATGGACAGTTTAAAATACAAAATCGATTCTAATGGTCTGGCGGAAGGACAATATGTTGTGGACATACAAGTGCTGAGCAATGATGTTGATGCCGGAGCAGTAAATATTCCGTTACTATTAAACGTTGTAGGTATCGAGAACATAGAAACCGATGTCGCAACGGTGGATTTTGGTGATGTATTGATGGATAACGAAGCTACATCCGTATTTAAAATTAAAAATTCGGGAACCAGAAACTTAACGATTAATAGTTTGAGTTCTTCCAATGAAGCCTTCTCTGTTGTATATTCTCCAGTGGAAATTGAACCTGGAGAGATTCAGTTGTTTGATGTCAAATTTACACCAACACAGTTGATTCAATACAATGGAACGATAGAAATCCACTCATCAGACCCGGATACACCAACATTAACAATTACATTGGACGGAGATACTTATACAGCACCTATTGTGTCAAATCCCATTGCCGATAAAGTAATTTACCTGACTTATAAAGAGGGCATTGATTTGAACGAAGTATTTACCGATGCCGATAACGATGTTTTAACTTTTGATGTAACATCGTCCGATAATTCAATTGCACTACCTTCATTCGAAAGTGGATCGGTGTTTAAAATCAACCCGTTGAATGAGGGGTATGTAAATATTACCGTAACAGCTACCGACACGCACCAAGCCTTGGTAAGTCATTCCTTCAATGTTCAGGTTAAAAAGAACAATAGCCCAACGTGTCCGGTTGAAATTGCTGACGTATTTATGAATATCAATGATCCAGCCATTGTGATTGATTTGAGCAACCATTTTAACGATATGGATGGTGATGTGCTGAGTTATACATGTTTGTTAAGTGAAGAAGGTGTTGTAATGCAGGAGGTTGAAGGAGGACTGTTGGAAATTACGCCATTAAGTCAGGGTACAGTTCAGTTAAGCATTACTGCGGCAGATGGGTATGGAGGTGAAGAATCGCATATTTTTAATGCATCGGTTGGTGTAAGTACGGATATAAGCAAAACGGGCTCAAATAAATTAGTTCATATGTATCCGAATCCTGTAAGTTCGGTTTTATATATCGAAACAAATATCCAAGATGCAGATATCCAGGTTTTCGATACGAACGGAAACAGATTGGCGGTAGATATCACCTTACATCTACATAAGGCTCAAGTCGATGTTTCTCATTTAATGCGTGGTATATATATTGTCAAGGTAATTTCTGACCATGCTGAGTTTGTAAACAAGGTAATTAAATATTAGCCAGTACTTTGTCTTCTGGGCTGTAACTCTATATTACAAAGTTTAAACCTTTTTCGTATACGGCCACGTATTTTTTAATCTTTTTTCGAATTGCTTTTTTCCTTGCCTCTTTTATCGGGCATGATAATGTAAGTGATTCAACCTTAATTTCTAAAGGAACAGCATAATGTTCGTGATCAAAAAAAATTGCTCGGGAAAATGCAAGGTATCGCTTTTCAAAAAAGTCCAACGTAAGTTTTTAAGCTTTATATCAACATAAAACATCACCCCTAGCATCAAAATACGTATCCTCGTCGTTGGATAAGGATTCTGTGTTTTACCATTTTACGGATAATAGGAGGGAAGAGGATAATACCAAAAATACGCATGAGTGTAACACGGATTGGAGAAACATATGCCGTATTTCGGAATCATAAATTACTGATCCAGGCCAAATTCTCAGCAAGCAATCCTTTGATGGATTATATTCGTAATACCCAACCCCTTGATTTGGATTCGAATGAACAACTGCCAAATTCTACCGAAGATATAAGAACGGATGATGATGTAATTTGTTCGGGTATTTAAAAGTGGATTATGAATTACCGATAAATAAGGGTTGGAAACCTGAAATTGGGGGACAGCTGAATTTAAGGCATTTTGAGCCAGGTAAAACATCGGATAAAACCATTTATAACTCGCCCCAGGGTATTAAAAGCACTGACCACAGTGAGGTATACTTTAAGTTTTATGAGGTAAAACCGGGGTTATATGGTGTGCTGAATGGTTCCAAAACCAAATATAGTTTCTCGTTAGATTTGCGGGTTGAAGGTAATTATCTCGATCAGTATATCTACGATTTAGACAGTACTATTAGTAATACAATTTTTACTTACTCGCCTTCCGCTTTAATAGAGAAAAAAGTAAACAAAAATTACACCTGGGGCATAACGTACTCCAGAAGAGAAAAAGTACCAAGTTACAAGCAGCTCAATCCGATATCATTATCCTTTTGGCGGTTATTACCGTAATTCCGGAAACTACAATCGCAGCAAACGCAAAGCGATGATTTTAATCATCATTTAATGTTTAAAAAAACAACTTTATAGGCTCAGTCTTTGTAAATCAGGTAAACCATTTAATGGGTATATACTATACCTTTACCGAGGAAGATGGGAAAATAATAACCAATTCTACTGCCGAAAATTTGGCGAGTATGATAAATACGGGTGTTGAATAATCCTCGTCTTTACCTTTAGGGGAATTTGTGTTTAGGCCATCAATTACTTCTTATTATTAAATTTTCATCTGTAAAGAAAAAGTAGTAGAAAGAAACCGTATTTAACCCAGGAACAGATAGCAAAGAATTTAGGATTTGGGAGAGGGCTTGATGTTTGGGAATGATCTGGCCGAAGGTGGGAATACAGCACCAAAGGAGCGAAGTTGAATAGCCTGGAGGCCCTGGGTGCAAGATGCCAATCAAACCGACACATCACCAATTTACCAGATGTGCCAAGTAACATTGCGTCGGAAATTGGTTTATTTCCCCGGCATACTAGCTTTTAAGTTTTCTAATAATGTTGATCATTGCCTGGACAAGTAAAATAAATCATCGGGTGAACTATAAATCCACCTGATGAATATCGTTCCGCTAGGAACATTGTATAGTTGATGAATATTTGAAATCGAAATGATGTTTTAAAAATTGTTTAGTACGATTAACGAGGTTGAAGCTATGGCAACCCATAAAGATATGCCAAGCACAAAACTCTTCCAACCTGCTTTTTTTGCTTCCTTTATAGAGATGCCTGTCCCAATAAAAAAGAGCGCCAGTACCATACCTCTTTTCCCCATCCAGTTAAAATGTTCATAAGTACTTTGCCCCTCAGGTAATAGATATGCAATGAGAATGGCGGCCAAAAACATAAAAATAAAATAAGGTACTTTAACCTTTCCGTTATCCTGTTTTTTTTGAGCTAAGGAAATCACCACGGAAACAGGAATGATCCATAAAGCCCTAACCAATTTAACAGTTGTGGCTATACGTAGCGCTTCTTCACCGTAAATGGCGCCGGCCCCAACCACAGAGCTGGTATCGTGAATGGCAATAGCCGCCCAATGACCAAAGGTGGTTTGCGACAGATGCAAATGATGACCAATGTATGGGAATATAAATAAAGCAAGAGCATTTAGCATAAAAATTACCACCAATGAGAATGATACCTGATGATTTTTTGGATGGAGTACGTTGGAAACAGCAGCAATAGCGCTTCCTCCGCATATGGCAGTACCTGATGCGATAAGTAAACTGACTTTTGAATCCACTTTTAAAAATTTACCGAATAAGATACCTAAGCCCATTACGGCTATAACGGAAACTGCTGTTTCCACGAATGCTGTTTGCGAAGTCTCAATTACTTGGGTAAGGTTCATTCCAAATCCCATTAATACAATGGAAGCTTGAAGAATATAGGAGGTGTTTTCTTGTGAAACTTTCAGTTTAATACCCAGTAATGAAAGTCCCATGCCTATCACCAGCGCAATGGCTGGTGATAAAAGCGGCGTAAAGCATAATGCTGCAACCGTTAAATAAATAAGCTGTATTTGTTTTTGACTGAGGTGCATTTGTATCCTTTTGGTTGATACAAATGTAATAGTACGCAATAGCTAAAACAAATACAAAATATTTATAGTGCATAACTAAAAGTTATAGTTATTCAGGAAGTTTATAAATGTTTCGGTGGTACTGCCAATATTTCCCTGACGCAATACGATTCGCAATTTTCTGGGCAAATGGAAATTTCTGACTTTAATTTTCACTATACTTTTAAGTTGTATTTCCTTTTTTATGGATCTTTCGGAGAGAATGGCTATTCCATCAAAATTAACTAGGAAATTTTTAATGGTTTCGGTACTGCCCAAGTGGGTTACAATATTTAAATCGTCGATAAGTATGTTGTTATCCTTCAATACTTGTTGAATAACCTCGAGCGTTCCGGAACCTTTTTCACGAAGAACTAATGGTATCTCATTTAAATCGGTGATGGATATTTGTTTTCGTTTACTATAAACACTGTCGCTTCCGGTAACAACAACCAACTCATCATCTAAAAAATCCAGGTACTTTAATTCCGACATGGATGAATTATTCTCAACTAAAGCTATGTCGACTTCGTCGGCTAATAGTTTTCTCTTCATTTCCACGGAGTTACCGCTATACAAGTGCAAGTCGATATTGGGATAGCGTTTATAAAACGAGGCGATAACTTCTGGAATTACATATTGTGAGATGGTAGAGCTGGCTCCAATACGTAACGTTCCTTTAAAAGTGTCGTTTAAACGGCCAAGCTCAAATTCCAGTTCTTCGTACTGATGCTTTATCTTTTTCAGAAATTCGTAATTGACTTTTCCGGGTTTGGTTAGATAAATGCGATTGCCTTTCCTTTCAAAAAGGGTACTGTTGAGTTTACTTTCCAGTTCCTTGATGTGCTTTGTGACAGCGGGTTGGCTGATAAATAGTTCCTCCGCAGCTTTCGAAAAGCTAAGGTTTTCGGCAACAGCTAAAAATACTTTATCTCTGTGATCCATTGATATTATGTTGTTTTATTAAGCAATTAAATTACTTATTTTCGAACAAAATTAAGAAAGCAATGGATATTCAATCACCTATATCTAAAAATATTGCCTGTAAAAAATACAAGTGCTATTTTCTTAATGTATAGATTTTTACTTCTCGTAGCTTTTGTTGTGTCAGCAGCAGTTACAATTGTTTAAAAATATGGTTAAATTATTTTTATTCTTCGCATGAGCAATGTTTTGTTGATAAACAGAATTAATACGTTCATCACATATTGTTAACTTTAATATATTACGTGCCGTAGTTGTCACTAAAATATTTATAAATTTTAACGAAACAATGCGCACTAAACTAACAGTTCTTTTAAGTTGTATACTGATGACTTACAGTATAATGGCACAGAAACCTTTAAAACATCAGATGAAGATGTATAAATCGCCCGAAGGAAAAGTCTATGCCAATAAACATCAACCTATGTATTTGTTTTTGGGTACATCTCCAAATCCTACTAACGGAGTCGAAAAACTGGAAAGTCAAAGCACACCGCAATATGCAAATCCTTTTTATTTCGATTCAGAAGGTTTGAATACGGTTCGTACACCTTCGCAGGTCGATACCGTTACAAAAAAAATAGTATACCCAGTGGCAGATATCGTATTTGAAGTGTATGCGGATGGATTGGCTCCGGTAACTACTTCCCGGTTTATAGATTCCAAAGCGTACAGTAAAGAGGGCGTTGTATATTATAATCAGCATTTAAAAGTTGTGCTGAATTCGAAAGATAAGGTGTCGGGAGTAGAGAACATGTATTTAAGTATTAATGGCGAACCATATAAAGTTTATCAAGACACGGTTAGTTTTGAAAAACCGGGAAAATATGTTTTAAAGTACTATTGTGTTGACAGGGTCGGGAACGCTGAGGAAGTAAAAGAGAAGAGTTTTACGATTGATAATAAGGAACCAAGTGTTACTTGGGCCTTCCATGGAAACGTATCGGGGCAAACTATATCAGGAAAGTCTACCATCGAACTGTTGGCATCGGATGAGTTATCTGGAATAAAAAATATAAAATACCGTATTAATGATGGGCCCGAAAGAACTTATTACAAACCGATTAGTACATCGTTTTTGAAGTCAGGCGACCATAAAATGGTATTTTGGGCTGAAGATAATGTAGGAAATATATCCAATAAATCTGGAGATTCAGAGGTATCAGTATTAGGAAATCAGGAGGCATTTTCTTTTGTTGTAGATGATGTTGCACCAACGGTCGGTTGCGATATTGAAGGAGATTCTTACGAGGGTAAATATCTATATGTATCACCCCGCAGTATGGCTAAAATCAAAGGTGAAGATCAACTTGGGATCTTTAAAATATTGTATAATTTCAATTCAAAAGAATTAGACAAGACTTGTTTTGATGTAATGGTAAATAAGGAATGGGCCGATCCTATTTCATTCTTAAAGGAAAAAGGAATCCAGACATTATATTACCAGGTGTTCGACTTGGTGGCAAATGTTTCTGAAATCGAACCGTTACAGGTATATATGGATATGGAGGCACCTTCGTCGGGTATTGATTTTGTTGGACCACAGTTTTTTGCTAAAGACACTTTGTTTATCTCAGAAAATACAACAGTAAAATTGTTTTCTGAAGATGATGCTTCAGGAGTTAAAGAGATTGTTTATAGTTTAGATAAAGCAAAAGAAGTAACAGCTTCAGAATTAAAAGTTTCTGAAGAAGGGTTCCATGTCTTAAAATTTTACGCCCAGGATATGGTTAACAACCGTGAGTTAACTAAGGAAAGCCAGTTTGCAGTTGATAAAAGTGCTCCGGAAATATTTATAAACTTTAGTATCAAGTCAATTCGTTCAGAGACCCATGAAGGTAAATCAATTGATGTTTTTTCTCCTTTTGTAAAGATGTATTTGGCGGCTACCGATAGCGAATGTGGTGTTAAAACCATACATTATCAGATTAATGGTGGTAAGAAAAAGCCATATTCCTTGACTCAGTTGAGTGCAGATATTAGAACTTTTAAAGAATTGGAACCTTATACAATTACAGTAGAGGCAGTAGATAATATTGGTAACACTTCTACTAAATCAATAGTTATTAAGGTTGCTAAAAAATAAGTGTTGTAATAATTTTGTTATAAAAAAGCCCCGGAGACGTGGCTTTTTTATTTAAAATAAAATATAAATTAGGCGATATCGCTCAGTTGGGCGATGTTTTTGGGTGATTTTACCAACTTCCCCAGGGTTATAAATTTGTTACATTCTGTAAATCAGGAGCGTATAATTGCGACTTAATGCTGCTTTTTTTTGGCATACTCATTGAAAAACAGGGGTGTTATTTAAGCATTAAATATTTGATAAGCATGAAAAAACTAACCTTAATTTCAATCATCTCAACATTATCTTTTTTTACTTTTTCTCAAAATCTGACCGTTAAATTTGAGTTTGGCAAGTCGCAGCTGGATGAGAACTCAAAAACTCAAATAACGGAATTTATACAAGCCTTTAAACCACCAATGGTTGTCCTTAAGGGCTTTTCAGATACGCTTGGAACAGTTGGATATAATAAATTGCTGGCACAAAAAAGATTAGCGGTTGTTGAAGGTGTATTGCTGGATTTTGATAAAACAATAGAAATTGAAAAAATAAATTATGGCGAAGAGAAAAGCCCTTTAAATGATATTGGCTATAAAAAAGTAGATGTTTTTTTACCTCAAATAAATCATCGAGCAAAAGAGCCCAATTACAAAAAGCCACAAAGCTTCTTAATAGATAATACAAAAGACACAACTATTACATGTAAAAACGGATCTATAATTGAAATTCCGAAAAACTGTTTTGACATAAACGAAAACAAAGACAAACCCAAAGGTCCCACTGAAATACAAGTCACAGAATATTATGATGCACCAGAAATGATTGACGCTAACCTGAGCACTCAATCGGGAGATAAAATACTAGAGACAGGAGGGATGTTGTACATTCAGGCATTCTCCGGTAACTATGAATGTACCATGGGAGATAAGGCTGAAATTGGAATACGTTTTAGAGGAATTAGCGAAAAAGATTCTATGCAAATGTTTACCGGTATTGAAACAGACAATGGTGTGGATTGGCAATTACTGAACCCCAACAATGTTGATGATAATTCAGAGCGGGTTTATTTTATTGTAGAAGAGATGCCAACTTTCCCCGGAGGTTCTATGGGGGCTCTTAAGTTATTTGTGCATTCTCAACTAAAATATCCGGTTATTGCACAGGAAAAAGGAATTCAAGGTAGGGTTTACGTTTCATTTATAATTGATGAGTCGGGTATGATTAAAAACCCTAAAATTGCCAGAGGCGTTCACCCGTCATTGGATTACGAAGCATTAAGGGTGCTTCATTTATCTCCCAGATGGACTCCAGGCAGACAAAATGGGAAACCTGTTTCGGTATCATATACTGTTCCATTTAACTTTGTTTTAGATGGCGGACTTCCCATCGACACTACCAATAGAATTACTACCGCATCAGATTTTGACACATTTGTACAAAATGATTCAGCATTCCAAAAGTATAACAAACCATTTGGAGTTTTAAATGAGTTTTTTCTTAGAACCAATAAATTAGGCTGGCTAAACTGTGACAAATACTTTCTCTACCAAAGCAACAAAGACATTAAGGTACAGGCAAAAACGATCTATGATAATTACTTTGCCATATTTAATCAGAATCGTTCAATCATGAGACCCAACTCATTCAATAGTAAAACAAAGACTATTGGATTTAGCAACATTCCAATAAACGCTATGGTAATTGGTTTTAAAATTATCAATGACGAAACCTATTTTACAAGTTTTAAAGCAGAACCCAATAAAGATATTTATATACCAGTTTTTGAAAAAATTAATAAAAGAGAGTTAATTGATAAAATGAAGCAACTTGGGTTATAATAAAAAGATGGATGCTTAGCATCCATCTTTAAATTA
>NZ_JBNGOS010000051.1:0-38613 GCF_050589685.1 Saccharicrinis sp. 156 | reverse complement strand
CTGGTGAGTTGAAGTGATGCAACCAAGTGTCTTGTTTTAAAGTAATTTCAATGGGTAATAGAATTTCTAATGCATATTGCGGCTTTAATCCTTAAAATTATAGGCATCTGTGAACAAAAAACCAAATAGAATTACGTAATAATATCTTTGCCCACAAACCAATAAAAAAACATACCATAACCCCACATTAAAAGACTGTGCGAAAGAGGGTTAATAGTTATGAGCCCGTTATGTTATCCGATGTTTATCGTTTCGCAAAAAATGTAGCAACCCGAATTATGCCATCCATCATTTGCAATTAGTTTAGTGTATTTATTCATGGACTTTAGGCAATGATTTTTGTAACTTTATCAATACAATTCAATGCTTTCATGATACGACTAACCATCATATTGCTGCTATTGATATTCTTTAGTCCCATTCAAGTTTTATCGCAGGATAAATTTGAAAAAGCCAGAAGCACTATGGTTAAAGAACAAATGATACTAAGGTCAATTACGGATAAAGCAACGTTACGGGCCATGCAAAATGTGCCCCGGCATTTATTTGTTCCCTCAGTTTATGTCGAAAGAGCATACGACGACGGCCCGTTACCTATCGGTTACGGACAAACCATCTCACAACCCTATATCGTGGCTTATATGACACAGGCCATTCATCCCACTTCTGATTACAAGGTGCTGGAAATAGGAACCGGTTCAGGTTATCAGGCAGCCGTCTTAGCCGAAATAGTAGACAGCGTGTATACTGTTGAGATTATTCCCGAGCTGGGGAGCAGAGCATCGCAAACACTCAAAAACCTGGGATACGATAATATACACATAAAAATTTCCGACGGTTATGATGGCTGGAAAGAACATGCGCCTTACGATGCCATTATTGTTACCGCCGCCGCATCTTACATCCCTCCTCCATTAACCAAGCAGCTTAAGGTGGGCGGCTATATGATTATTCCGGTCGGACATCCTTTTGAAGTACAAAAACTGGTTCTTGTCCGCAAAAAAGAATCAAAAATAAACACACGAACCTTGTTACCTGTGCGCTTTGTTCCTTTTACACGTTCAAAATGAACCAACCGTCTCACAAACTGGAATTTAGCATAGCCTTACTGTCGGCTTCCGTGATTGGTTACCAACTTGCCCTTATGCAAATACTTTCGATTCAGCAATGGCATTACATGGCTTTCATGGTCATATCCATTGCCCTGCTCGGATTTGGAACCTCGGGCACACTTTTGGCTATTTTCAAGGACAAACTTTTACAAGATTTTGATAAATATTATACACTGTTGCTGCTTTTTACTGCTATTTCGATGCTCATATCTCCGTTGTTAACAGGGACCAAATGGTTACTGTTTGACACCTACCTGTTATTTTCGGATTTGAGCCACATCCTTCGTTTATTGGGGACCTGCGTATTATATTTCATTCCGTTTTTATGGGCTGCCACAGCCATAGGAATGTCATTCACGTATGGTTCATATAAAGTCGGTAAGCTATATTTCGCCAACCTTGTTGGTTCCGGACTTGGTGGAATATTTATGGTGTTGGCTATGTGGGTTATCCTTCCCCAACACCTTTCTGTCTTTTGTGCCACCATGCCATTGATTGGTGCCGGTATTTATCGTTATGCCAAAGGCAATATAAAATATTTCTATCCAATATTATCCGCATGTATAATAATGATGGCCGTAAACCTGTTTTTTGCACCTACCGTCAAATCTTCGCAATTCAAGGGTTTTAGCAAAACCATGAACCTTCCTGATGCAAAAGTCACATGGCAACAAAACAGCCCCTTTGGTCTGGTACAACAAGTAGCTTCACCTGCCATTCGATATGCTCCTTCTGTCAGTTTACTGAATACCAACCCCATTCCTTATGCAAATATGGTTTTTGTTAACGGTGATGCGGCGGGATATCTTACCTTGGACAGCACCCGCAATATATTCCCGGTTTTAAATTACAGTCCTCAAACCCTGGCCTACCGACTCAAACCACGACCTAAAAACCTTGTTCTGCAGTCCGGTACCGGGGAACCGGCACATCTTCCCATGTTACACCCATCAAATTCTATCACCTGCATTGAAAGCAATCCTCTTTTGCATAAAATATCAAAGTCCCGCCTTTCAACAAGAGAAACAAAACCCGAACTATATTTTATCAATACCAATACCCGATCCTTTCTAAAACATGATCAGCAACAATACGATGTTATTCTATTTCCAACGGTAGGTTCCTTTTACGGAACAACCGGACTATATGCCCTGGAGGAACAAAATTGGCTGACTGTGGAAGCCTTTTCAGAAGCATGGGAACACTTATCCCCGGATGGAGTATTATCGGTATCGTGCTGGTTAGATTACCCTTATCGCAATTCATATAAGTTGGTAGCTACCCTGGATGATATCCTTGCGGCGAAAGCAAAGGAAACAAGCGATCATTTAATGGCTGTTAAAAACTGGAACCAGCTTTCTTTCCTGGTCAAGCGAACCCCTTTTACCAAATTAGAATATCAAGCAGCGAGGCTTTTCTGTGATTCGTTACTTTTTGACTTCATGAGTTTTGATCAAGAAGTTGACGAAGCTATGGATCCCATACACGAATTAAACGACCCCATGTTTACAGCCTATTTAAAAAAATTAACCAGTCCTCAAAAAACAGCGCTTTACCATTCATATCCTTTTAAAATACGCCCGGCAACAGACAACAAACCCTATTTCTCTCATTTTATTAAACTGGGTTCGCTCTCTGAAATCAGTAAAATCTATAAGCTCAACTCATTGCCTTATTTTGAGTTGGGATATTATATTGCATTAGTAACCTTGTTATTAATTACGCTTTTAGGGATTATTTTTATCATACTCCCACTTATTCATGTGGGTAAAACAAGTTTTAAATCAAGTGTCTTTTTGTACTTCTCTGCCATCGGTTTGGGTTATATGATCACGGAAATGTCTTTGATTCACCAGTTCAATATTTATTTTTCAAACCCAACATACACTATCGCAATCATCATCGGCATTTTGTTGATTTCTTCAGGTTTAGGCAGCTACTTCTCTAAATACAGCTTATTCATGCGCCATTTATGGGCAGCACCACTTATTGTTTCCGGTCTACTCATTATATTGGCCATTCTTAATCCCATTGTTATTAACAGCACCATTTCCTATGTGTTAGTTTATAAAATAGCTATTGTTTTTGTATTCATTGGAAGTATCGGCTTTTTTATGGGAATACCATTTCCTTCGGCTATTCTTAAATTATCCCACTCTAAACAAAACCAAATACCAACAGCATGGGCCATTAACGGTCTTTTATCTGTCATTGCCACACCCTTAGCCGTGATACTCTCCATGGAATTTGGATTCAGCATATTGTTTACGATCGCCTCGGCAAGTTACTTGATGGCCTCCATATTTGTTAATCTTTTATTAAAATCAATAATGTCTTAAAGAATCAAGCAGTTGATAATTTTGACTACTTGCAAACATTTTGCAAATCCCATGGTTATTTAAGCATGCCATTTATTCAGGACAAAAATGACGAGTAACAGAGACCATATCACTACTGACAATAACGACGCTGTTACCAGCAAGATAACCGCGTTTAATCAAATCATTAAAAACCTAACCGAGGTAAACAGCAAGCAAAAAGAACGGCATAAAAAAAGAGGCAAACTACTTGCGCACGAACGCATAAATTTGCTGGTTGATGAACAAACACCCTTTGTTGAATTGTCACCATTGGCTGCGTACGGTCAGTACAACGACAATTTTCCTTCGGCCGGAATAATTACCGGGATTGGCATTATTCAAGGCCGCGAATCCGTCATCATTGCCAATGATGCAACCACAAAAGGAGGAACTTATATTAAGGAAACCATTAAAAAACATCTAAGGGCACAAGAAATTGCCGGACAAAATAATTTGGCCTGTGTCTACCTGGTCGATTCCGGAGGCATCTTTTTACCCGAACAAGCCAATGTATTTCCGGATAAAGAAGATTTTGGAAGGATATTTTATAACCAGGCCCGATTGTCGGCCATGGGTATCCCGCAAATTAGCATCGTAATGGGCTCATGCACGGCAGGCGGCGCCTACATACCTGCCATGAGCGACGAAACCATCATCGTAAAAAATCAAGGCACCATTTTTTTAGGCGGCCCTCCATTAGTAAAAGCTGCTACCGGAGAGGACGTTACGGCCGAAGAACTGGGTGGAGGAAAATTGCACACATCCGAGTCTGGCGTTGCAGATCATTTGGCGGATGACGATCACCATGCTATTGAAATTTGCAGGGATATTTTCAAATCCTTGCCTCATCCCGAAAAAGAAAACTATCAGCGTGAAAAACCGAAACCATCCATATATAACAGGGAAGCTATTTATCATCAAATACCCTCTGGGGGAAGTCGGCAAAAAGATGTAAGGGAACTGATTAAACATCTGACAGACAGCGGTGAATTTAAGGAGTTTAAGTCTGATTACGGTTCGACATTGGTGACCGGACATGCCACCATCAACGGTTTTCGTGTGGGCATACTAGCGAATAATGGCATACTATTTTCAGAATCGGCGCAAAAAGGAGCGCACTTTATTCAGCTGTGCAACAACCGGAATTTACCCATGGTTTTTCTTCAAAACATTACCGGTTTTATGGTGGGCAAAGAATATGAAAAAAGAGGTATTGCCAAGGATGGTGCCAAAATGTTAAATGCATTGGCTAACTCCCGGGTCCCCTTCTTTACCGTTATGATTGGAGGAAGCTATGGTGCGGGCAACTATGCCATGGGAGGTCGGGCCTTTGGTCCGCGCTTGCTTTTCTCGTGGCCCAACGCAAGCATATCGGTAATGGGTCCGCAACAGGCCGCCGATGTTTTGGTAACCGTAAAAAAAGACCAGGCCAAAGCAAACGGTGTAGATATCTCGGAAGAAGAACTCGACGAACTTAAGAAAAAAACACAGCACGGTTTCGAGGATGAAGCCTCGCCATATTACGCCACCAGTAGACTGTGGGATGATGGAATTATTGATCCTGCCGATACCCGGACAATTCTGACAATTGGCTTAACCATTGCACAAAACAAACCCAACAATACCTCTTCATACGGTATTTTCAGAATGTAAACATCTATGGAAACTATTAAATTCTACATCGAAAATGGAATTGCTTTTTTAGGTTTAAACAGGCCCGAAAAGAAAAACGCCATCAACAAAAGAATGATTGAAGAAATTATTCAGACCCTAAACAAAAACAAAGCCAATAGAATTTTCAGGGTGTTGGTAATTTATGGAGAGGGCGATCATTTTTGTTCCGGTGCGGATCTAGAATGGATGAAAGAAGGGATAAAGCAATCAAAAACAGAAAACATTAACGATGCCAAGCTATTCAATACTTTATTCGAAACCATCCATACATTTCCTACCCCTGTCATTTGCGAGGTCAGAAAATCGGCTTTTGGCGGTGCTGTTGGACTCATGGCCTGTTCCGATATCGTGTTGTGCGAACCAGATTCAACTTTTGGTTTTCCCGAGGTGAAGCTGGGGATTATTCCTGCTACAATAGCCCCTTACATCATATCTAAAATGGGGGGCAGCAACGCCCGAAAACGGTTATTAATACCAAATCCTTTTTCCGCAAAGGAAGCACAAGCTGAAGCTCTAGTGCATTTTATTGCCGATGGCAAAACGATAAGAAAAAAAACGTTAAGCATTGCTCAAGCTGTAGCTCAAGGGGCTCCGGATGCCTTGATACAAACCAAAGCACTTATTCTTCGTCTTGAAGAAAGTGAGGATGATGAATCGGCGCTGCTCTTTTGTGCCCGTCTGATTGCCAATGCAAGGATCTCCAAGGAGGGTCAGGAAGGCGTTAAGGCATTTTTTGAAAAACGAAAACCAGCATGGAACAATGAAGAAAACATACCATCAGTTTAATAGAATTCTGATTGCCAACCGGGGCGAAATAGCCGTTAGAATTATAAAAACGGCCAAAGAAATGGACATTGAAACGGTGGCCATTTATACACAGGAGGAAAAAGATGCCCTGCATGTTGAAAAGGCCGACCTGAAAGCTTTGATGAATGGAACAACATTGGAGGAGACGTATTTGAACGCCAATCAAATTATCCATTTGGCCCAGCGGTGCCGGGTGGATGCCATTCATCCCGGTTACGGATTCCTATCGGAAAATGATAACTTCGCCGCACTCTGCGCAAAAAACGACATTGTCTTTATCGGCCCCAAAGCGCATCATATTAAAATGATGGGCAATAAAGACGAGGCCAATAAAATTGCAGCTACTTGCAAAATCCCCTTACTAAAAAAAATCACCGGCAGTGTACCACAAATGTTAAGCGAAGCCAAATCATTGAAACTGCCTGTGATTATTAAAGCCGCCGCAGGAGGTGGTGGCAAAGGCATGCGTGTAGTCTACAAACACAACGATCTGGAAAGCGAAATTGTACGGGCCGGATCCGAAGCGCAAAGGTATTTTGGTAATCCATCGGTTTACGTTGAAGAATATATAGAGCACCCCAGGCACATTGAAGTACAGATACTGGCCGACAACTATGGAAACACGATTCATTTATTCGAACGGGAATGCTCTATTCAACGACGCCACCAAAAAGTGATTGAGGAAACGCCGGCGCCCAATTTGAATATGAAAATTAAAATGAAAATAATTGAGGATGCCCTAAAACTTGCCAAACATATCGGATATACAAATGCAGGTACCGTAGAGTTCTTATTAACTCCGGATCAAAAGCACTATTTCCTGGAGATGAATACCCGTATCCAGGTTGAACATCCGGTAACCGAGGAAATAACCGGAATAGACATTGTCAAAGAACAAATTATGATTGCATCCGGCATGCCGATCACTTACCAGCAAAGTGAAATTAAGCCTTGCGGACATGCCATTGAGGCACGAATTTACGCGGAAGACCCGGGAGATAACTTTACACCTTCCACCGGAAAAATAATCGGCACGCACATTCCTTCGCATCCAAATATCAGAATCGATGGTGGAGCGCAACCCGAAGAGAACCTAAACCCAAACTTTGATCCGCTGTTAAAAAAAGTGATTTCGCATGGTAAGGACCGTATGCAAGCCATCAACCAACTAATAAGCTTTTTGAACAACTATGCTTTATTTGGGGTGGAGTCAAACAGAGAATTTATTATTCAAACATTAAAAGACAAAGATTTTCAGAAAGGAAATTATTCCACTTCGTTTTTCGAGACAAAACAGGATTACCTGTTGACTCAAAAGCCTGTTTTAGGCGCTGAACTGGAAGTCATTGCCGCCTCCTTTATCATTTTAAAAAACAATGCTAAAATCTCATCAGAAAACATCTGGAAAAAACTTGGTTATTGGCGATTATCGCAACAGCACCGTATATTCTTTGATGGGTACAAAGTGGAAATTGATGTTATCGATATCGATTCCGAATCAATCCAAATTCAAATTGATCAGAAAACACCTGTTGAAATTTCTTCCATACAAATTGAACAAAACGAACTTTCATTTATTATTAACGGAAAGCCCTATTTAGTTCATTATTTGCTTGGCGACAATGGTTATTTCTACATCCAGCACAACGGACATAAAAGAATTATCAGCGATAAGCCTGAACGAATAAAACGAAATAACGAGCAAGATCATCTTGAATCCGTAAAAATACTGAAGGCGCCTATGCCGGGAAGAATCATCGATATTATGATAAAAGAAGGGGAGCAAATAAAAAAAGGGAATACCTTAATGGTATTGGAGGCCATGAAAACAGAGAACAACATGATCGCATGGAAGGATACCACCATCACAAAGATTTCAGTAGATAAGGGACAACAGGTAAATTTAAATCAACTATTATTAGAAACAGAATAAAACCAGGTCATTAGACATTAGTCATTGGTAATAGTTGAACTATGGACTAACAATAAGTGACTGATGGCCAAAAACAAATGAATATTGTATGAATCCATATTACAACGGAGAAAAAGAAGAATTAAGAAAAAAAGTAAGAGGTTTTGCGGAAGCTGAAATTAAGCCTCTTGCGCAAGAATTGGATGCCAACGAAACTTTTTCGGTTGATATAACAAAGAAAATGGGGCAACAAGGCTTATTCGGAATCGATATTCCCAAAGCATATGGTGGACAAGGCATGGATACCCTGTCGTATATTATAGCAGTAGAAGAAATAGCCAGGGTAGATGGTTCACAAGCCGCCACTTTAGCGGCACATAACTCATTAGGGGCTTCTCCCATTTATAATTTCGGTACCGAAGAACAAAAGAAATCATTGCTCCCGGACTTATTGAACGGGAATAAACTTTGGGCTTTCGGACTCACTGAAACGACCGCCGGGTCTGATGCCCGCGGTGTGGAGACCTTCGCCACAAAGATAAATGGAGGCTGGCGGATCAATGGTTCAAAAAGATATATCACCAATGGGAGCAACGAACTTATGGGAGGCATTACCGTCCTGGCTAAAACCGGCGAAAATAATGGCAAACCTACTTATTCCACTTTTATTATTAAAAGAGATACGCCGGGATTCTCCGCCAAACGTACACTGGGCAAGATGATGTGGAGAGCATCCGATACTGCCGAAATAAAATTTAACGACTGCCAGGTAAAAGATGGTGACCTGCTGGGCACCAATGACAAAGGATTGTCGCAAATGCTTAAAACATTAGATAGCGGGAGACTTTCAATCGCAGCCATGGGATTAGGGCTGGCTCAGGGAGCTTTTGAAATGGCTTTGGCCTATGCCAAAAAGAGAGAACAATTCGGCAAAAATATTTCCGGCTTTCAGGCGGTACAGTTTAAATTGGCCGATATGGACCTGAAAATCGAACTGGCCAGAAACCTCTTGTATAAAGCTTGCTGGCTAAAAGACCATCAACAACCTTTTGGTAAGGAAGCCGCCATGGCTAAATTATATTGCAGCGAGGTAGCCGCAGAAGTATCTGACGAAGGGGTGCAGATTTTTGCTGGCGCTGGCTTATTTAAAAACCAGGATATCGAGCGTTTTTATCGCGACCACCGCATATTGCGTATCGGTGAAGGAACCACGGAAATACTCAAATTGGTTATTTCCAGAAGCCTGGGTGTGTAGCATCTATTTTTTTGACGTATATTAGATGCTTTCTCATTAAACTTTCCTTTTTTTACCCTATGGAAGACAGAAAAAAAGAACATCTTCATTTGGCTTTTGAAGCTTCGATAAGCCGAGCTCAGGCTGACCCGCGGTTTATGTATGAACCTATGTTATCGGCACATCCCAATGGCAAAGTTAAACCCTTTCCTTTTTTGGGGAAAAAAATGAACCACCCGTTCTGGATTTCCTCCATGACCGGGGGAACACAACGCGCCGGAGCCATTAATGTAAAGCTGGCAAAAGCAGCTGGTGAATTTGGACTGGGGATGGGACTGGGCTCGTGCCGGGTTCTGTTTGAGTCGGACGATTATTGGGACGATTTTAAATTACGAAGCCTTATTGGAGATGATTATCCGTTTTACGCAAACCTTGGCATCGCCCAGCTGGAGAAGTTACTGGAAAACAAGGAAAGTGAGAAAATCGACTACCTGAACCAACAACTTAAAACAGACGGCACCATTATCCATATCAATCCCTTGCAAGAAGCATTTCAACCTGAAGGGGATAAGTTGAAAAGGCCGCCCATAGAATGTATCCAGGAGCTGCTGGAACAAACTAAATCACCCATAATTGTGAAAGAAGTTGGGCAAGGAATGGGGATGGAAAGCATTAGGGCATTGTTGAAAATGAATATAGCTGCGCTTGAATTTGGAGCCTTGGGTGGAACAAACTTTACCAAGCTGGAGCAAATGCGAAGAATTGATATTTCTTCTATTTTTGAAAGTTTTACTACCGTTGGCCATACCGCTGAAGAAATGACCATGATGGTAAACCAAATTGTTGAAGAAGGAAATATCAAATGTAAACAAATCATTATCTCAGGAGGCATCAAGTCGCTTTTGGACGGATATTACCTGACAAAAATTTGCAAACTCCCGGCAGTTATTGGTATGGGATCGGCTTTTTTGAATTATGCGCTTAAAGATTATGAAGAACTTCAGGTTTTTATTCGAAACATGGTTGATGCCTGGCAACTGGCCGAAGCGTTTTTAAAGGTAAAATAGACAGTAGCTTTTAGTCGATAGCCTTTCGCAATAGACTAAATATGTAGGTTATACAAAACACTTTTAATTTAACATTATAATTACCAAGGCAACATTGAGCAAAAAGCTAATTGCCTGCAGCTAAATGCCCACAAGTATGATCCAAGGTTTTTCAAAACTCTCACAAGAAGAAAAAATAGATGTTCTATTAAAAAAATTCAACCTTCCGTCATCTATAAAGGAAGTTTTGAATTCTCACCTGCACAAAGAATTACAGGAAGTTTACAACCAGTTCTCCGAGAATACCATCAGTAATTTTTACTTGCCTTATGGCATTGCTCCAAATTTTATCATAAACGAAAAAGAATATGCCATACCCATGGCCATTGAAGAAAGTTCAGTTGTAGCGGCGGCCTCAAAAGCAGCCAAATTCTGGAGTAAGCATGGTGGGTTCAGAACCCATGTGATTTCAACTACCAAAGTAGGACAACTCTTTTTCACTACAGACTGGAAATTAAATGCGTTACAAGAATGCCTGCCCGCCCTTGAAATTGCGCTAAAGGAGAGCGTTTATGACCTTACGCAAAATATGAGCCGCAGAGGTGGTGGCATTGTCGGCATGGTTGTAAATCAGGAAACAGATGTCGATGAACGGTGTTTCAGTTTGCAAATCAGTTTTGAAACAGCGGATTCCATGGGCGCAAATTTCATTAATTCATGCCTTGAGAGAATGGGCGCTCAGCTTTGCACTATTCTGAAGGCAAAAGATAAAAATAAACAGGTAGAAATTACCATGGCCATCCTATCAAATTACACACCCGATTGTATTGTGGAGTGTACCCTTTCCTGCCCTATCGATTCTCTGAAAGCATATAGTGGCGACTATTCGCCTCAAGAATTCGCGCACCGTTTTCAACAAGCGGTTTTATTGGCCCAACACAACATCTCGCGTGCCGTAACACATAACAAGGGCATCATGAACGGCGTGGATGCTGTTGTACTGGCCACCGGTAACGATTACAGAGCCATTGAGGCAGGTGCTCATGCTTACGCAGCAAAATCGGGCAAGTATTCATCGCTCACCCAAATTAAAATTGAAGACGAAGTATTCACCTACACACTAACCCTTCCCATGGCATTGGGAACCGTAGGAGGTCTTACCAAAGTTCACCCACTGGCTAAACTGTCGTTAGCCTTATTAGCTAACCCCTCGGCACCGGAATTGATGCAAATAATCGCTGCCGCAGGTATGGCAAATAATTTTTCTGCCCTAGCGGCATTGGTGACTTCAGGAATTCAAAAAGGTCATATGAAAATGCATTTGTCAAATATTTTGTTTACTTTTAATGCTTCCGATGATGAGAAAGAAAAAGCCGAGAACTATTTCATTAGTCGCACGGTCAGTCATTCGGCGGTAAAACAGTTTCTCGAATCCGAGAGGCAGGAAAACCAAAAAAAATAATTATTAATGAAAAGAGAACACAGAAACTCTTTCTTTTCAGGAAATAGCTGATAAGTATGGGTACAGCAAATAAACCAAGACCTATTTTTTCATCCAGAGGTAACGGCAAGCTGATGTTATCAGGAGAATATCTGGTTCTGAAGGGTGCAAAAGTATTATCGGTACCTTTAAAAATAGGACAAAGTTTAAATATCTATAACTCGAATGAAAATGCGTTTACCTGGGAAGCTACTCATGCCAAAGGGAAATGGAACTCCGTTAAGTTTAACGACAAACTAACCATAACAAGTTCTACCGATGATATATTTGCCAAACAACTGCAAAAAATCCTTAGAAACGCCATCAAACTGAGTCCTCTTAACTTAAAAGATTTATTAGGAAAAAAGGCTTTAACCCACTTGGAGTTTTTGCCGGAATGGGGATTGGGAAGCAGCTCTACCTTGTTGCATAACCTGTCTGATTTTTTTAGGATTGATGCCTACAAATTGCTCAAAACAACTTTTAAAGGATCGGGTTATGACTTGGCCAATGCAGCTCACCAAATGCCAATTTTCTTTTTATTGGTGAATGAAAAACCCAAAAGTGTTGAAATCAACTTTAACCCTGTTTTTAAAAATAACATATACTTTATTTATACTGGAAAGAAACAAAGCTCGAAAGCCTCCATCAAAGGTTTTTACAAAAAAAACATATCCCCGGACGACATAAGTCAAATAAGCGCGATATCCACTTACATGGCTGTTTGTACCAATTTATCTGATTTTCAGGAACTCATGGATGAACACGAAGAGATAATTGGAAGAATAATAGACAAAACCCCGGTTAAGCAAGAACATTTTAGCGATTTTGATGGTTCTATCAAATCATTGGGAGCTTGGGGAGGCGATTTTGTTATGGTGGCAAGTAATCAATCTGAAGAATATGTTTTAGATTACTTTCACGGTAAAAAGTTAAAAGTCATGTTTCGATACAGAGACTTGGTTTTAAATGATCCATGTATGGAATGCCAGACTAAATGCTATTAAGCTCTCGTATATAAATCCATTATGACAATACCTGAGCCACATCACTCAAATGTAGAGGGAAGCGTTCATTTCACAAGCCCTTCTAACATTGCCATAGTTAAATATTGGGGGAAAAGGGATATTCAAATCCCAATAAATCCGTCCGTTAGTTTTAGCTTAAAGCACTCCATCACAGATACCTCGATCCACTACCGCTTTATTCCCGATCAAAACAATATCTCCTTTAATTTTATGTTTGAAGGAAGTAAAAACATGACTTTTGAAAAAAAATTAGTAGTATTCTTCGATCGTATAAGTGAGACGTTTCCCTGGTTGTTGACATGCCACCTTACCATAGAAAGCAGAAACACTTTCCCCCACTCATCGGGAATAGCTTCTTCCGCCAGTAGCTATGCAGCCCTGGCATTATGTTTAAGCAAGATTCACTTTCAAATAACCGGCGAAACGATTTCAACAGAACACATATCCAATGTTGCACGTCTGGGTTCGGGCAGTGCATGCCGATCGGTATTTGGCGGCTGGAATTCCTGGGGCGAATCGAAGATAAGCAACAGCAGCAATATGTACGCAGTTCACCTGCATGGAGATATACATCCTTCCTTTAAAAACATTCAGGATACCATCCTAATCGTAAGTAAGGATAAAAAAACGGTTAGCAGCTCTGTTGGTCACGAACTAATGGATGTCCACCCTTATAAAAATGGAAGAATACAGCAGGCCTGCAACAACACCAATAATCTGCTCCAAATTCTTAAATCCGGCGATTGGGATGCGTTTGCCGCCTTAGCCGAGTCAGAGGCCTTGAGCCTTCATGCTTTGATGATGAGTTCAGCTCCGGGATACACCTTGCTTTTACCTAACTCCCTTTCTATTGTTCAACATATCCGATTATTTCGTGAACAAAATAACATCCCGGTCTGTTTCACCATCGATGCCGGCCCAAACATTCATGTTTTGTATCCGGCTGCGAACAAAAAACAGGTTCAGGAGTTTATTCTCCGTAATTTGATGCAATATTGTGTTCAACAAAATTTAATACACGATGAGTTGGGCGATGGACCAGCAGAAATAACTTAATCAATGTCTATAAACAACAAAAACAGCATTTTTTATTCTAAGGTTCTTCTTTTTGGAGAATACTCCATTCTGTTCGACTCCAACGGATTAACCATACCATATGCACATTTTAACGGAACGCTTAATTTCATTAATTCAACTAGCTATACCGATTTGGATTTCGCAAAAAAATCGAACCAACAGCTAATAAAATACTCAGCATACCTGCAACAATATGCCTCAGATCTGGTAGATGTGGATAAAATACATGCTGATATTGAAAAAGGATTATATTTTGAATCCTCAATCCCAGAAGGTTATGGTTTGGGCAGTAGCGGTGCTTTGGTAGCTGCATTCTATAAAAAGTATGGTAAAAACCCGATTGAAGCCAAAGCGGGCCTCTCAAATAATGAAACACAGGAACTTAAAAAAATATTTGCCAGACTGGAATCTTATTTCCACGGTAAAAGTTCCGGTATCGACCCGTTAATTTGCTATCTCAAATACCCTCTTTTTATTAAAGATCAAAAGAATATTTCTTCGATAGGTATATCCCGCGAAAATATAAAATCGGATGATGCCGTTTTTATTGTCAATACCAAACAAACCGGCAAAACAGGTCCTCTGGTAGATTTATTCATGACCAAATGCTTAAATCCCAAATATATAGATAGGATTAAAAAAGATTTAATACCAACCACCAACAAATGTATACATTCTTTATTATCAGGTGATTTAAACAGTTTCTACACACATTTGAAACAGCTCTCAAAATTCCAGTTTCAATACCTGAAAGAAATGATTCCCGACGAATTCTTAAAACACTGGGAAGAAGGAATCAATAAAAACCACTACTTGTTAAAACTCTGTGGCTCCGGAGGCGGAGGATATCTGCTGGGCTTTACCAGGAATTTTAGCAAAGTAAAAAAAGAGCTGGCGGAACAAGGGCTGGAAGTAATACCCGTTTATCAGGAGTTTTAGCTTGAAAAATGAGTGGTATTGTGCCAATGAAGATGACATATATGCTTGTACCTTAATCAGGCAGTTCTAACAAAATACGAATAATGTTGATTGTTAGAATTTTACACACACACTAAACCATACCCTTTTAATAGTTGTTTTGCATTGGTAACCAAAAAGTAAAATCACCTAAAACAGTTATTATGAAAACAACTTTTACTCTCCTTTTAATTTTTGCACTCACTCTTTCCTTATCCGCAAAAAAGCATCCGTTTAAATCAAACCTTACACAGATAAAAAACACAGAAAACCCAACCCTTAAAGCGGGACATTTAGAATTTCAACCGAGCTCTATTGTAAATGAAACCTGGGAAGATGGTAGCTGGGGTTCACCCCGAACTGTCAGCTACCAATACGATTCCCGAGGAAATGTTACCAAAATCACAACACCGGAAACCCAAACCACGCATGCTTATGACACCGATGACAATATTATAGAAACTATTCTTGAACTATACGACAGTGGATCTGGTAGTTATATAAACAGCACAAAAACAGATTTCCAGTTTAACGATAGAGACTTTAATTACGAAACTACCTATTCAACCTGGGTTGGAAACGACTGGATAGTGACGGGAGGCAACAGAACTGTCAGAGAATATGACACAATGGGTAACATTGCCAGTGAGCTTTATTACTATTATCAGACCTCTGTAGGTTGGTTAGAGAATGGCGGTGAAAAATGGGACAGGACATACAACGGTGACCTGTTGACCATTGAGATATATTATAACCGTACTGCTGGTGCGTGGATTGAAGAAACAAAAAATGAGTATTTTTATGATGCACAAAATCGACCAAACCTGGCATATGAATATGAGCATGATGGTAATGATTTTGTATTTGTAGGTAGGTACATTGATGTTGTTTGGTTCTATTGGGACAATATTTTGGGCGTCGACGGCAGTTACCCTACCAGTTATACTTATCAAACGTACAATGGAAGCGGAGACGTAAATGACGACGACAACTACACCAATGCAGAAAAACAAGAGGGTTCATATCCGGACGGACATGGTAACGGTTTACCTCCTACCATTATTGATACCTACTTGATTTGGGAAAACAACAGTTGGGTAAATACCGAAAGGGAAACGAGTATTGTAAACGAGGGGTTTAACAGCTATAAGGAAGAGGAATGGGATGGGTCGCAATGGAATGAAACTTCTTATTTCGAAACCGAAATAACACCTACCTCCGTTGTTACCTTATCACGGTTATATGTTCTCGGAACACTAGCCTCGGTTGACAGAACAACTACTACTTTGAATTCCTTTAGTCATATCACAGAAACCAAAATTGAAAATCAACAGGGAAACAACTGGATACAAACTTCAGGCAACCAATTGGACATTACCTATGAAGGTGCAACTGCCAAAATGCAGGTACGTATCACTAAAAATTGGACAGGTTCGATGTATGAAAATATGTTGAAAGAAACATTTAATTATATTCCAACAAGTATTGCTATAAATAATTCAGGAGCCGCTTCGGTGTACCCAACAGCATTTAGTGCTGCAATCAATATTGAAACGGAAGAAAATGGATTTGCAACATTTTATAATCTAACCGGTTCTGTTGCTTTGCAAAAAGCAATCTACGCTGGTGAAAATTCCATATCAACTGCTGAGTTATCGACCGGTTATTATATATTAAAAGTGAACGGCGAGGTGTTTAAGGTAGTGAAGAAATAATTTTACGCAAAGAATTGGAGTGCAGTGCTTTTATCAATCCCCCTGATTAATTAATTCTAGAATAAGTACTCATGGTTAAACTACTTTACTTCAACAATTGAAAAAGGAAGCAACGGTTAAATAACCAAAGCTCCAAAACTTGAAAAGTCATGCCATGGTTGTTTAACCATGCGTTCCCCGACAATAATTTGGGCTTTGGTTAAACCCCCACGGCTCCCATTATTAAAAAGGGAGGCTTTGGTTAAACCTCCACGCCTTCCCTAAGCGAAAAGGAGGCTTTGGAGGTATCTACAAACGTTCCCTGAAGAAAAAGAAGCTGGTGAAGGTAACTTCATACTGTATATTTCACCTTTTCCAAAGTTTTAAACCTTGGAAAAGATTAGCGACCAACAAAAAACGCCGCAAAATGCGGCGTTTTATCTATTATCCCAGCCTGTCGACTGACAGGTATTATCTCAATGCCTATTGTCTGCTCAAGACTTTTTCAAGCTGGCAATGCTTTCCTCCAAAGCTTTTATCTTGGCTTCTGCATCGGCTTGTTTTTGTTTTTCGATGGCCACTACTTTTTCGGGTGCATTATTTACAAAACGATCATTGCCTAATTTTTTAGTAACAGAAACTAAAAAGCCTTTATTGTATTTTAAGTCAGCCTCTAAACGTGCTATCTCTGCTTCCACATCGATCAAGTCGCCCATCGGAATAAAATACTCGTTGGCTTTAACCATAAAGGATAAAGCTCCGTTTACTTTTTCACTTACAAAAGTCAATTCCTCAGCGTTTGCCAGCTTAGATAAAACGGCATCAAAAGTTCTATCGTAGTTCCCTGTATTATCCAAAATACTCAAAGCGATGGAATCTTTGTTCGGAATATTTTTTTGCTTACGGATATTTCTTACACCACCAACGGCTTCTTGCGTTAACTCAAAACTTGCCAGTAGTTTTTTATCTATTTCTCCGGCCACCGGCATATTCGATACCATAACACTTTCACCTTCTTTTCTTTCTTCCAACAATTGCCATATTTCTTCTGATATAAACGGCATAAAAGGGTGAAGCAACCTTAATATCTTATCAAAATACTCGATCGTCGCCTTGTAGGTTGCACCATCAATCGGTTGCTGATAGCCTGGCTTAACAATCTCCAGATACCACGATGAGAAATCGTCCCGGAACAAAGTATAAACTGCCATCAATGCATCCGAAATACGGAACTTACTAAAGTGGTCATCAACCAAAGTTATCGTTTGGTTTAATTTGTGGGCAAACCATTCAATTCCTTTGGCAGCACTTTCCGGTTGAGGCAGTAATTCATTAACCTCCCATCCTTTGACCAAACGGAAAGCATTCCATATTTTATTGGAGAAATTACGTCCTTGCTCCGTTAGGCTCTCGTCAAATAGCAAGTCGCCACCGGCAGGAGAGCAAAGCAACATACCTACACGAACACCGTCGGCACCAAACTTGGCAATCAAATCCAACGGATCGGGCGAGTTGCCCAGCTGTTTACTCATCTTACGACCTTGCTTGTCGCGAACCATCCCCGTGAAATACACGTTTTTAAACGGAAAGGTTCCTTTAAACTCGTAACCGGCCATAATCATACGTGCCACCCAGAAAAAGATAATATCATGACCTGTAACCAAATCGCTGGTTGGGTAATAATAATCAATCTCCTTCTTTTCCGGGTTAAATCCGTCAAATACAGAAATTGGCCATAACCATGACGAAGCCCAGGTATCCAACACGTCTTCTTCTTGCTTCAAATCGGAAATTGTTAATAATTTATTTCCAGATTTTTCTTGTGCCAACCGAACCGCGTCTTCAGCGCTTTTGGCAACAACAAAATCACCGTTATCCATATAGTAAACCGGAATTCTATGTCCCCAATACAACTGACGGGAAATACACCAATCTTTCACGTTTTCCATCCAATGACGGTAAACATTCTTGAACTTGGCTGGGTGAAACTGAACCTCATCGGTCATCACAGCATCCAGTGCAACTTTGGCCATATGGTTCATTTTCAAGAACCACTGCGTAGAAAGTTTAGGCTCAATCACAGCTCCGGTTCTTTCGGAACAACCCACTTTGTTATCGTAATCTTCTACTTTTAATAAATTGCCTGCTGTTTGCAGTTCAGGTATGATTTCATCACGTACCACAAAGCGATCCTTACCCACAAACATTTGAGCAGCCTCGCTCAAGGTACCATCATCGTTTAAAATATCAACGCTTTCCAGGTTATGACGCATCCCGATTTCGTAGTCATTTAAATCGTGAGCCGGCGTAATTTTTAAACAACCGGTACCGAATTCCATATCTACATAGTCGTCCTCAATAATTGGAATAGAACGGTTGATCAATGGCACCAAAACTCTTTTACCTTTCAAATGCTTAAAACGTTCGTCATTGGGATTGATACAAACCGCAGTATCACCCAATATGGTTTCCGGTCGCGTAGTGGCAATAGTTACATGCCCGTCCTCGCCATCAATTTTATAAAGCAGATAGTATAATTTCGAGTGAACCTCTTTGTAAACCACTTCTTCGTCAGAAACGGCAGTCAAAGCATCAGGATCCCAGTTTACCATGCGAACCCCACGGTAAACCAATCCTTTCTCGTAAAGCTTCACAAACGTGTCGATAACTGCTTCGGTGCGGGTTTCATCCAATGTAAAGCAAGTCCTGTCCCAATCGCACGATGCGCCCAGTTTTTTCAGCTGTTCAAGGATGATGCCTCCATGTTTGTCGGTCCAGTCCCACGCATGTTTTAAAAACTCATCACGTGTAAGGTCCGACTTATCGACACCTTCGCTTTTAAGTTTGTTCACCACTTTTGCCTCCGTAGCAATTGAAGCATGGTCGGTACCGGGAACCCAGCAAGCATTTTTGCCCATCATACGGGCACGACGCACCAAAATATCCTGAATGGTATTGTTGAGCATATGTCCCATATGCAACATTCCTGTAACGTTAGGCGGTGGTATGACGACAGTATATGGCTCTCTTTCATCCGGCTCGGAATGAAAATATTTTTGATCCATCCAATACTTATACCACTTGTCCTCCGTGTCGGCAGGATTGTACGTACTTGCTAATTCCATGTTTGTTTTATTAGATTTTTAGATAAAAGATATGAGATTAGAGACTAATCTACACAGTCAAAATCTGTTAAATACTTTATCTAATTTATTTGCTTTAATTAATTAAGCTGCAAAAATAAAAAAAAATAGTAAGCCCATGCAATCTATTCATTTTTCCTTATCTTCATATACGCATTGTTTCTGTCCTATTAATTCCCCAGCAAAATGAAACAAACAATAGTTTTAGTTCTGCTTGTTGCACTCCCTGTAATTTCGTTTTCAAAGAACAAGGCAGTACGCTTTCAAAAGCTGACCATAGCTGACGGACTTTCGTTAAGTTCGGTATATTGTGTGCACAGGGATTCGAAAGGATACATGTGGTTTGGAACAGAAGATGGACTTAACAGGTACGATGGATATCGATTTAAAGTATTTCGCACAAATGTAAAAGAGTCCAATAGCATCTGTTACAAATGGATTGAACATATCTACGAGGATTCAAGCGGAAATCTTTGGTTTGGTTCAAAAGCTGGGTTATCTAAATTTAATCCCCAAAAAGAACACTTTACCAACTTCAGCTCCTCGTCTACACAACCGAACAAGTTAACCCAAGATACCATCACTTGCCTATTACAGGTTTCCGATAGTTTATTGCTGACAGGAACAACAAATGGAATACATCAAATCAATATAAACTCTCACCAAGTCCAGTCCTCTTCAATAGTAGAAGGGCGGATCAACCAGATAAAATTATCGGATAATGACGAAGCCTGGATATGCACAAACAAAGGTTTATATCGTTTTTCCTCAAAACAAAACACCTATACGCAGGAATTGCCAACTTCCGTTAATACTCCATTGCCCGTTAATGCAATGTTGCAACAAGAAAACACATTATGGCTGGCAGGAGCGCAGAAGTTATATCGATATGACTTGGAAACACAATCCTTAAAAACGTCCCATATATTATCGCAAGCTTTTACCAACGAAAATATTGAATCCATTGTTGCGGATAAACATAACCGGCTTTGGATTAGCACTAACCAGGGGCTATATTTATACCATGTACAATCCGACCAATCACAACTTTTAATAGGAACCTCCAACAACACCAACAGCCTGTCTATTAATACACAAAAGCCCTTAACCTTTGATAGTAACGGTATCTTGTGGTTTGGTACGCATGGTGATGGGCTATATCTCATCTATCCCGATTTACAAATAAGACAACACAAATACAATCCTATAGAGGTAACAGGCATAAGCCAAAATGCCATCAACTGCATTTACAATGATACTGTATCCGGGAATATATGGCTAGGGACGTTTGGTGCCGGTTTAAACATGTTTAATGCATTTGTGAACAAATTTGATATTTTAAAACACAATCCCCTTGATCCCAACAGCCTTTCCAGCGATTTTATTTGGTCGATACAAGAAGATAAAGATGGATCGCTATGGATAGGAACCAACGACAAGGGCATTAGCCATTATTATCCTTCGGAAGACAAATTCGAGTTTTTCGATGATCATCCTCAATCCAAAGGAAGTTTGTCTAACACCTCAGTAAGAGAGATTTTTCAGGATAGCCAAGGCTCTATTTGGATAGGAACGGATGGAGGAGGTTTGAATCGATATAACGCATCATCACGTGACTTTAAAGTCTATAAGAACACGGAAAACAATCCCTATTCTATTTCCGACAATTCTGTACGTGTTGTTTATGAGGATAATAAGGGTCAATTATGGATAGGCACAAAAAACGGTTTGAATAAATTCAATCGGTTAACTCAAAGATTTACCCGCTACCTGAACGATGAATCGGATCCTGCATCCATTTCGAACAACTTTGTATACTCTGCGATATTGGAAGATAAAAGCGGATTTTTATGGATCGGCACGTACGGTGGAGGTCTAAACCGGATGGATACGCAGAATGAAACCTTTAAAGCATATACCACCCATAACAATCATGGGAAATCGCTAAGCAATGATATTGTTTTTTCCCTGTTTGAAGATGATACAGGTTTGATTTGGATAGGAACAAACCAAGGACTCAACGTACTAAACCCATCCAACGATTCCATACGCATCTTTAGTTTGGATGATGGATTGCCCAATGAAGTGATATATGGAATTTTACCAGATGACAACGGCCTTCTTTGGCTTAGCACAAATCGTGGAATCAGCTGTTTTAATCCCAAAAATGAATCCTTTACAAATTACGATGTAAACGATGGATTACAAAGCAATGAATTTAATGGCGGTGCGTTCCATAGAGGGAATAGTGGGCGGCTTTATTTTGGTGGAGTTTACGGGCTAAACATGATAGATCCAGACCAAATGAGTAAAAATAAATATTGTAACCCGACTATAATAACATCGCTGGAAGTATTGGGGCAACCTGTCAAAATTAACAAAGCAGGCAACATCGGTGATCATAAAATTTCGTTGATTAACGAACAACTCCAAATGGATCGGCATATCACTTATACAAGTGAAGTTGTTCTGGATTATTCCCACAGGTTTTTTTCTTTGGAATTTTCGGGTCTCAACCACCTTCTCCCGGAGAAGACTAAATACAAGTACCAAATGTACCCAATAGATAAATATTGGCGCGAAGCAGGAAACAGAAACTATGTTTCGTATGCCAACATTGAACCAGGTAATTATTTATTTAAAGTTAAGGCGTCTAATCCGGAAGGATTATGGCCAGATGAAGCAACTGAATTGAGAATTACCGTTCAGCCACCATTCTGGCTTACGTATTGGTTTATAACCATTGAAATATTATTTGTGTTGTTGATGATTGTTTTTGTCCACCGATTCCTCATCAAGATAAAATTGAACAAAGCGCTGAAGATCCAAAATAAAAGAATTAAAACCGTTAACCTTAAATTAAAAGAATCCGAGAACAGTCTAAAGAGAACGAACGCAGCCAAAGACCGGTTCTTTTCGATTATATCACATGACCTAAAAAACCCCTTTGCAAGTCTAATGTCAATCAGCGAAGTACTGGCCAATCATTACGATGAGTCGGATGAAGAAGATCGCAAGATGTGTGTTGCCAGAATCAACGCTTCGCTAAAAAATGTTTATTCTTTATTGGAAAACCTGCTTACCTGGTCAAGGTCGCAGCGAGGCGTTATCGAATTCAAGAAATCAACTTTTAACCTTTCTAACCTCATTACCGAAAACATCAACTTAAACCTGGTCACCAGTCAAAAGAAAAACATCACTTTAAAAGCCGAGAACATTAATAGTCATATGGCCTACGGCGATAGGGATACCATAAATACCATTATCAGAAACCTTACCGCCAATGCCTTAAAATATACTAAACCCGGAGGAACGGTAAATCTAACAATAACGGACCACAATGGTACGCATTGGAAAATATCGGTGATAGATACTGGTTTGGGAATAAGCAAGGATAACCTGACCAGATTGTTTTCGATAGACCAAAAAGTAAAAACCGATGGTACATCAGGCGAAAAGGGAACCGGCTTGGGTTTGATCATCTGCAAAGAGTTTGCCGAGAAAAATGACGGAACCATTGGTGTCAGCAGTGAAATAGGAAAGGGTTCTACTTTTTGGTTTACCGTTCCCAAAGCACCTCCATAATATAAAACGACATGTTTACTAGCGCATTAATTGAGATAACGATTACCACAGGTTAAAACAATCGCTTATCCCATATATATTCTTCGGAGCGCACCAATTTTGCTCTTCCGGGATATAAGGGACACCCTGTGTTGATGACATAGTTATATCGGTTCGGCACAAGCGCAGAAGGTACCTTAAGCATTAATAACGCTTTATTCTCGTACCAATCCAAGCCCATTTCCTGAAGAATGGCATAAGAAGCCCGTTTATGACGGTTGGCGGGTGGTTTCTTCGCTAGTAGTTGCCTGTGCATCTTAATAAAACATATTTAAAACGAACTACTGACCGAGATTAATGCTAAGCCTCACCCCCCATCTTTCAAATTCCATTTCATTGAAGCCTGCGAATACGCCAACGTTGGCTACCAAATAAATCTGGCTGATTCCATAGCCTACTTCATTGTAGTTTTTAAAGCCTGACTGCGTCAGATGGCTGAAATAAATATTCTCGTTCCAGAGTTTATCCTGCAAGAAAGGAATATTTTTTATGAGCAGGTAAGGCGTGGAATAACTTAAGTGCGCCTCAACATACCACTTGTTGGTGCTATATTCGTAATCGTTGAGCAAATTAAAATTTCTTTTCCAGTCTTTAAAAGAAATTGGCACCTCACTGGTATTAAAATGTTTGAAGTGCGAGAAATGCATTGCCGAATTGTTCAAGAAATATCCTGCACTTATATCATAGTTCAAATGGTACATTAAACTCCATTGCAACTCCTGATCAACGCTCAACTCCAGCAAATCGTATCGAGCCGTAGCGTTCAGCACACCAGACAACCCCGAACGATACAACAAATTAAAAGTAGGATAATCTGAATGCAACATTGTTTTTTTACCGCCTTCTATTTTATAGAAATATTTTGGAGTATAGGTCAACTTACCTTCCACAAAAAAACTTTTCCTTCCCCTAAAAACATTTACATCTTCATGGTTAAGTACCCTATTGTTTTCCCGGTAATCCTTGTTGTTATATGCAAAAGAATAATCCGTGTTATTTTCGAGTCTGTCAATATTCTGATATTTGACTTTCACGCTTAAATCAAGTCCATTAAAAAGCTCCGTCCTGCTTCGTACATAAATATAATTGTCTTGATAAAGTTTCATATAATTATCTTTCAAAAGCAAGGAAGAAGCCATATTAACAAAAGGAGCGATACCCGTTTCTTCGTTAAAATCTTTACTTATTTGACCGGCATTAAGCGTAAACATAATACGTTTAATATGATCATAATGCAGTTTGGTCTCCAAATTCCACATCAATTTTTGACGACCAAAGGCATACTTTAGCGTTGGAATTATATCTATGCGACGCCTATCATCCGCAAACTTTCTCCGGAAATCAAATTGTTGGGCATAGGAAACTCCATCTACACTGTTAAATCCAAAAGATCCAAGACCTATAAGACCATTATACCCGAATTCAACCGTAGAATCGCAAATCATGGAATTCACCCCATACAAAATGTTACCTAATGTTTTGGCCAGTTTTGATCGCTTTTTCTTTTCTTGCAGAGTAGTGTCCACCTCTAGGCCTGCCAGCGCCAATGTCAAGGAATCCTTGATACCAAAGCTCTCTATTTCTTTCTTGCTCAAAGGGATGGGTCTGATTTTATTCCAATCGATAGAATCAACGCTTACCGTATCCTTTACAATTCGATACAAGCTATCCCTGGATTCAAGCCTTAACCCCTTTCCAACTTGCTCCATGCCTCTATTCTCTTTCTCCATCAAACGAGAGAGTTTCATCATCTCGCGGTTACTTAAATCATCCTTTTTAAGCAAAGCTTCTACTTTTTCCTGATTTTTGGTTAAAGGAGGTATTGTTTTTTCCTTTTCCTTCAAAAATTCCTGCTCCGCTTCCACCTCGGCATATGCTTTTTTAAGCGATGAAGGCACTGGTAAATCAGTGTTCAGTTCCACTTTTTCATATTTAACGGATCCGCCATAATTGGCCACCACTTTAAATCCCATCATTTTTAAATCCACATCGAAATGATGACTTACAGGCAACCAGGCCTTACCCTTTACTTGCTCCTGAACCTGTTTTATACGAACCTTACCAAAGAATTGTTCATTGACAAGATCCACAGAATGAAGGTTCCAAAGTTTGTCAACCACATAAATATAACCTTCAAAAAGTTTCTGGTTTTTACGTTTGGGTGTTACCTTAATCTTATTTACATAATGCTCACCCTGCTGGAAAAATCCCTCATACCTATATTTATAAAAGGATAATGCTTTTCGTGATATTGGCGAAATAGCCAATTCGCTTTCTGAATCGTAAAAACTATAGTTCAAAAAACCCAACACTTCATCATCGCCATCGTTGGGTATGGTTGAACGTTTGGAAATCTGTTTATGGATATAACGATTGGGCGAGTTAAACGTAATCTCATTCACTGACTCGGCCACATAACTATTTCCCTCTTCTATACCCTCTTCTTTCAATTGCTTGCGGAAGAGTCGGGGAACTTTGTTCATATCAAAGCCTCCCTTTAAATACACATTGGCTTTGTAATGTTTAATTTGCCGAAGGAAATAAGGTGCCAAACTAATTGAATTTCGAATAATCCCGTAGGCTGGATCTTCATCCCCCGAAAACACACGTACCTCCTTTATTTCGTAGTTTTGCGGCCTCAATTCTATATCCATTACCATATCTTCGCCTAGCATATTCACTTCCCGCTGAACCTTTGTAAAACTCAGTGCCTGAAACGACACATGCGATATTCCGGGAGCAAGTTCAATACTGTATTCTCCATCGAGATTAGAAGTGGTACCCGTTGTTAATTCTCGAATATAGATAGAAGCGAACGGAATAGGTTCCCCATTGGATGATCGTATCACACCCGACAAAACCTGGGAGTATGTGGTAGAATAAAAAATGCCCAATAACAATAGCATATACATTGATTTGGGCATCTTAATTTTATAGGTTCTTTTTAACAAGGCGATGGTATCTATGGTCGATTCCACAATTGACATTTGAATTAAATTTAGTTCTAGGTTCAGTCAATATAACGATTAACTCCCCGAATAGTTACAGACATTTATTTCAAAGGATACCGTATCTAAGCACATCGATTAAAACAATGCCTTATTTATAACTTAATCCAAATGTTCTGTTTTTTGGCATAAAATTGGGACTAAGGTACAAACACTAAACAAAACTTTTTTTGAAAAAGTTTTGTGAAAAAGATGATAAACGACAGGTTTTAGGTATTTTTGTCAATTCGCGAACAACCAAAAATAAATAATAATATGCCATCTATTTCAAAACGTGGGTATGATATGCCTGCTTCCCCGATAAGAAAACTAGTTCCCTTTGCTAATGCCGCCATTGAAAGGGGCATAAAAATATATCACCTGAACATTGGACAGCCAGATATCCACACCCCAAAAATTGCCATAGATGCCATTAAAAATATTGATAGGACAGTGTTAGAATATAGCGACTCGGCAGGTATTCCTGAGTTTCGCGAAAAACTGACTCAATACTATCGCCATCACAACATTAATGTAACCAAAGAGGAAGTTATGGTTACTACAGGGGGATCCGAAGCATTTATCTTTGCTTTTTTCTGTTGTTTTAATCCTGGCGACGAAATCATTATTCCTGAACCTTTTTACGCCAACTATAGTAGTTTTGCCAATGCGATGGGCATTAACATTAAACCTATTACTTCCACATTTGAAAAAGAATTCGCCCTACCACCGATAGAAAAATTTGAAAAATTAATTACCCCCCAAACCAAAGGTATTTTCATCTGTAATCCTAATAATCCAACTGGTTATTTGTATTCCGAAGAGGAACTGAACCAACTTAAGGACATTGTGTTGCAAAACAATCTGTTTTTATTGTCAGATGAAGTTTACCGCGAGTTTTGTTATGACGAGGGAGGTCATTTCTCAGCTTTAAACCTAAAAGGCCTTGAGGAAAACGTGGTACTTATAGACTCCGTCAGCAAGCGTTATAGTGAATGTGGGATTCGGATAGGGACTTTGGTAAGCAGAAATAAAGAGGTAATGGAATCGGCCTTGAAATTTGCCCAGGCACGATTAAGCCCTCCTTTATTGGGCCAGATTGCGGCTTGCGCCTCATTGGATGTCGCACCCGAATACACAGAAAACGTGTATAAAGAATACCTCCACCGAAGAAACGTTTTGGTAGAAGGCCTTAATCGTATACCTGGTGTTAAATCCGCGGTTCCTAAAGGTGCCTTTTACACCATGGCTAAATTGCCCGTAAAGGATTCTGAACATTTTTGCCAATGGATATTAAGTGATTTTGAATATGAAGGTCAAACTGTCATGATGGCCCCCGGCTCGGGTTTTTACAGCAGTCGCTACCTGGGAAATGACGAGGTTAGGATCGCTTACGTTTTAAATGTAGAAGATCTAAAAAATGCGCTTGTGGTGATTGAAAAGGCTTTGGAAGTATACCCCGGCAGAACAGTCAGCAGTCAATCGTCAGCGATTGGCAATAAGCAATAAACCGATTACCGGATATGTTTGTTCTTAACGTGTAATCATTATCTTTGAGGCGTTTTAGTATACACTTATAGTGCCCTGTTGCTTTGAACCTCAATTTATACATAGCCCATAAAATTAGAAAAGGGGAAATTACCGGAAAAAAATTATCCGGCCCCATTATTACCGTCGCTACCATTGGTATCGTTTTGGGCATAACGGTAATGATTCTTTCTATGTCCATAGGCTCGGGCTTTAAGAGAGAGATTAGAAATAAAATAATAGGTTTTGGTGCACACGTACAAGTAGTTAACTACGATTATAACTCCTCCTACGAAACCAAACCCATCGAACGGGACTCCACGTTTGTCAATCAGGTTTTAGCTATTCCAGGCGTTAAAAAGGTGCAAGAGTTCGCCACCAAACCAGGATTGTTAAAAACAAAAGAAAATATTCAGGGTGTTATTATTAAAGGTATCGGAAAGGATTTTGACTGGGAATATTTTAACCAAATAATAATTGAAGGAGAAAAACCGGATGTTACACAAGAAAAAACATCCAACGATATCATTATGTCCCGAACGCTGGCGCGTCTCTTAAAATTAAAAGTTGGCGACAAAGTACCCACGTATTTTTTTCAGGACAGGATTAGGCCCCGTAATTTCCGCATTTCTGCCATTTACGATTCCAGCCTGCCGGAGTTTGACAAAGTATTTCTGTTTGTGGATATCCGCCACATCATAAAGTTGAACAAATGGGAGGATAACCAAGTTACCGGTTACGAGATAACGTTAGACGAATTTGAGGATATTCCGGAACTCTCATTCCGGATAGATCTACTGGCGGCTTCCAAAATTTCTCCGGATGGCGGGTTATTACGTACAACCACCATAATTCAGCAACAACCTCAAATTTTTGGTTGGCTTAATTTGTTAGATACCAATGTAGCTATCATTCTGATATTAATAGTCTTGGTAGCCGGATTCAACATGATTTCCGGTTTATTAATTATTATTTTGGAGCGCACCGCCATGATCGGGATACTAAAAGCCTTAGGTAAGCAAAATCACAATATCCGTAAGGTCTTTATTTATCTGGCCACTTTTATCATTACAAAAGGTGTACTCATCGGAAATATCGTTGGTATCACAATTTGTCTGGTGCAGAAATATTTTGGAATTATCTCACTGGATCCCGAAAATTATTATTTAGATACGGTTCCAATTCACCTGAATTTATGGCACCTCCTTTATCTTAATATCGGAACTATTGTTGTTTCATACCTTATGATGATAGCGCCATCGTACCTGGCAACCAAAATTACGCCAGTGGAAGCGATACGCTTTGATTAACCAATCCAAAACCGCATATTTATACAATTGTACCTCTTCGTACACCTTGTGAACGGTAACGGACAATTATCGAACTTTTTAAATAAGCGCTAAAAATCGCGCCTCTCAAACCACCTATACACTACACCCTGATTACCATCTCCTTAAACGCAAACTTAAATCTTTTTTCGAACACTTACGATATATGGCATGGTTTTTAATATACAATTAAGTGTATTTATACAAAAGGTTTAAATTAAAGACAAGACAATGAGAAAAAATGCTGGAAACGTCCGGCATTTTTTTTAACGTAAAGCCCACCCATACTTTTCACTTTCTATTTACCAGAACACCAACAATCCCATCGCATTAGTATTAAAGTTACATTCTTTTAAACGGCTTATAAAATATCAACAGAACTTAAGCTATGACAATATTTAATGTCTTGCCAAAAGACAAAATATCTAAAATTATTTGGCACTAATCTAAAAGCAAAATTTGGTATAAATTTGGTACAAATCCGCTGACACCTGTATCATATTATTGTTTAATTTAGTATATTAAATGCACGAATAAGATTTATACTAAATATGCCAGACAACTTCATCCATAAATTAACAGAAAGATTAAAAGAGGACTTACCAGGAGCATGTGCACAAAACAAAATGTCGCCCAGTGTTCGATTTACAGGTAAGGTTATACCCAACACCAATAAAACCAGGGAAAGCAGTGTTTTAATATTGTTTTATTTAAAGGATAATACGTTATATATACCATTTATTCAGCGATCAAGGTATGATGGTCCGCACAGCGGTCAGATAAGTTTGCCAGGCGGTAAATTTGAACCACAAGACAAAAATTTACTGGAGACCGCATTGCGTGAAACGTGGGAAGAGATTGGAGTACGACCAGATAAAATGCAAATATTGGGGAACTTAACTTCTACATATATACCAAACAGCAATTACAATGTAACACCATACATCGCCTATTTGCCCGAAGAGCCTAATTTTATACTTGATTCATTTGAAGTGGCCAACATTATAGAAGCTCAGGTAGCGCAATTGATTGCGCCGGAAACCATTGATTTATTCGTTAAAAAAGTAAATGGCGTACAAGTTGAAGCACCTTTTTTCAACATCAACAATCATCAAATATGGGGAGCTACAGCTATGATAATTAGTGAATTAAAAGAACTTATCACTACAATAGACACTATTCCATCAAATTCTTGTAATGCTCATAACGGTCAAGAATCTCGGTAACATACAAATAAGGTTCTTCGCCTCTACAGTAACCGAACTGAACCACCGGATCGTTGAAATAGACAGGCTTAGATTTATTCAGCAGGTAAAAGTCCACATTATCCTCCCAAACCTTTGGGTTTTTTCCGTTCTTTTCAGCCAACCTCATGGCATCCAGCACGTGGCCCAACCCCACATTGTACGAGGCCAAGATAAACTTTAACCGCTCTTTCGGATCGTCAATTCGCAACGACAACCTGGAATCCAACCATTTTAAGAACTGTATCCCCCCGCGAATATTTTCCTGTGGGGAGGTAATATTGCTTACCCCAAATCGTTTGGCGGTTTCGGGCATTAGCTGCATCAATCCCTGAGCGCCTGCCCAACTTTTAATCTCGGGCGAGAACCTTGATTCTTGATATATTAAGGCTGCTATTAACCGCCAATCCCAATCAATAGTCGCACTTTCTTTTTTAATTATATCATCAAATTTTGATACCAAGCCACCTTTAATGGAATTATAACCTGAATCGACAATATGTGTTGACCTTCTGTTTTCGAAATACTTTTTGTAGATTAGCCGGTACTTCGTGGTTTTGCGGAATCTCACCAACCAGTTATTAATGACATGAAGCAAATCGGGCGAACTTTTTCGAACCCCCCAGGCCATTTTTTGTGGGAAACTAATGGCTGTTTCCACGTCAATATTCTTGTAATAGTTCAGGTTTACCTTAGCCAGGTTCTCATCACAAATGGTATAAGAGATTTCCCCTTCGGCCACCAGTCCTATTAACTGTTCCGCTTCATAGTCCGGAATCTCCACAATATTGATACTATCCCCAATTTCATCGGACAAATGGCGTAATCGCGTCACATAAGACGAACCTTTTTGAACATAAATAGTTTTACCAGCCAAATCCAATTGATTTCGAATCAATTCATTAAACCTGCTCTTCCGTTGAACACTATTTGTTTTTTCGTGCTTGCGCTGCACTAACACCTGGCGAGAATAGGTATGCGGCTCGGTAAATTGAATCACCTTACTTCTTTCGCGGGTTACCGTAAGGTTTTGAGCAATTAAATCAATTTTACCCGACTTAAGATGACCTATATTGTCATGTACATCGTTACTTACTTTAACTTCCAGCTTAATGCCCAAATTGTTGCAAAACTCTTCGAGCAACTCAAGCTGGTAGCCCATAGGTTTACCCTTGTAAATAAAATAATTGGTGGAGTTGTAATCGGTAGCAACTTTGAGTTTGCCCCGTTCTTGTATACCTTCCAAATCAAATTCAACTTCCCTTTCAACCTCAACCTGCTTTGTTTTCTTTGTTTCAGTAGTACAAGCTGCCACAATAAACAGAAACAGGATCCCCGTCTTTACAATTTGTCTCATACACAATTGTTTAATTTCCAGGGAACAAATATAATTGAAAAAACACTTTTTTCAAACTACAATTAACCAACAAAAATAACGGATAAAAAACTTAATCATAAAAATTCCATGAGATACCCCATTTAAATCGAATTGGCGTATACGGATAACCAACGGTTAAAAAATAATTCCTGTCCAGTAAGCTTTGATTAAAATGATCAAATTTTAAGAATATGCGGGCTCTCTTCAACTGCAAGTTCATAAACGCATCCATAAACGGGTAGTTACCAATCTTCATTTTATCTTGTAAATAAAATTGTCCCGTGGCTGGCATATAAGACGGGGTATAATACTCGGTATGATACTTTACATCCAAACCTATCTGTACATTTAAAACCCGTTTAGCCAGATAAAAATTAAAGTAATTAGAGGATAGGCCTGCAAAATCCGGTAATGGATATAAATCTTTATGCGAAGTGTACTGATAAGCCAGTTTATTGTCGCTGTGAAGCGCTCCAAACTTAAAGTTCTTATACAAAGAAACTTGAAATGCATTAATTAGCTGGGTGGACTGATCGGGCACTGCCTCATAATTCCAATATATATAATCGGTCAGGGATTTCGATTCAAATGCTAATTTCAAATCACGGGTTGGAATGTTTAAGCCAAATTCCAAATTTATTGTTTTCTCTTGCTTAAAATTATTGTTCCAACTAAAGTGATTGGAATAATAGTTTTCTAAAAGAAATTCAGGCTGTCTTAAATCGACCTTACCCCTGGCATAAAAACCGGCAGTATCATTAAAAACCTGATACAACGTATTTATGTTTCCTTCTAATTGAATATCGCCCGCCTTATACCCCTGCACATAAACCTTACCTCCAACGTTCCACCAAAAATTCCGGCCAATATTCTTAAATACCTGTCCCCCCAAGTGCGTACTAACCAAAGTTTTATTTTTATAATGGTATATAGCGGTAGCAAGCGCTGTATTTATGGTTGGCTCAGTCTGATATTTATAGTTTTTTATTTCGTTGGTCACATAGGCTCTCACCCCAAACTTAAGCAGGGAGTTTGCTTCCTCGTTGAACTTAATTTGGAAGGTATTTTTAAAATTCGTGTACCTTGTGGTATCACCCGTTGTTTCCGGATAATCGTAATTTGCGTTATAAATAGGTATGGAATCACCAGAATCAATGTACGATGACAAATCGTCAATTTTAAACGCCCTTTTATAACTTTTCAAATGCATGGTATGATAAACCGTACTCACCGGTAATTGCTCCTCTTCCTCGTATTCCTCCTCATATTCCACACCAGGCCTTTCCGGCAATGAATCCTTTTGAACAACATTCCGTTTGTTTATCTTAATCTTACCGATACCCAAAGATTGTGTAACGAAAAACTGATAATTCTCAACCGTGTTAGTCTGATCGGTATATTTAACAGGAATATTTTCTGCCTGATCGTATCCGTATATATCAGGATTCAAAATCACATCATGGTCATCGGCTTCCAATCCTCCATTTTCGTAATGTTCCGCTTTGTTGTAGGCCAACACGCCGTGTATGGAATACTTGTTGCTCTTATAACTCATAAAGAAATTAAAATTGCGATTATCGGTTTGCTGGGAGCTGTATGAACCCACGGAAGAAATCAGGTGGTAATGAAAACCCAAATTCCATTTTTTATTGATATTCTGTGTAAAAAAGGCAGACACGTTTTCCTCCGAACGCCTTTTAGGCCCTGCATATATGTAGGTTAGATTAGTGTATGGCACCTTACTGTTGTAATACTTTATGTCTTCTGGTTGCACAAAATATTCTTGCAAGGAATTTAGAAAAATAAACTCGTTGTAATCCTTTTTAAACGACAATAAATTTGAAGTATAAGCACCTCCTAAATTACCCAAATGAATATTGGAAAAGCTATTTTTATAGATAGGGTCGTATTGCTGTACCCCTGTGGTTGCCGTATCGATGGCAAGCGAATCCACCAGCGTAAAATCATCTAACAGTCTCCATGACCTTAACCTGTCCTCCGGGGCCACTTGCGGGGCTTTACTTTCTTCTTCATGTCCTTGACCTTCCTGTCGCTGGCCTTCAGGCCTTCGACCCCCCTGCCCTAACATTTTGACTGATAAGACCAATAGAAAAACTAAATATATCCACTTTTTACTCATTGTGCGCAAAGATAGAAAAAATTGTTTCGAGCCGACAACTGGCTCATTCGTATTTGACTGGCGTTAGTGAACAAATTTTAAACCAAACGGAATAAATAATCCAAATTAATTCTGCATAAAGCATACGCCTTATTTTCCGACTCTTTATCTAATTGAATATTCAACGATTACGTTTTACAAACATTAAAAATAACAAATAACCACGTTGTGTTAATTAAGTAATTTATTGCATATTTTTTTGAAGGTGTGGATTTTAAATTATTTTTGCGCCATTAAAACTCAATTTATTACACACTTCTGCATAAAACTAACGATATGGTCTATTTCCCTTAATGCACCATTACACTTGTTTTAATGTAGCTACGAAAAACTGTTAAAAATGAAAAAACTTTTAATTGTTGCCATGGTATTGGCTTTTGCAAGTACCATAAAAGCTCAGAATGTTCAATTGCACTACGATTTTGGAGAAGAACGTCAATTATTTACAACTACGGTAGAAATGTTTAAACCGGACAAATACGGTAGCACTTTCTTTTTTATTGATCTTGACTATGGCACTGATAAAAGAGGCGTAGACAATGGTGTTTCTTTAGCCTATTGGGAAATTGCAAGAAGCTTCAAATGGAATGAGAGCCAAAAATTCGAACCCAGAGTAGAATTTAACAGTGGTACATCCACCCTATTCCAAATCGAAAACGCCTATTTAGTTGGTGGTCAGTACACCTGGAACAACGCCGACTTCTCTAAGGTATTCACCTTACAAGCCAATTACAAATACATACAGGACAAAGAAGATGCGGCCTTTCAAATTACTGGTGTTTGGGGATTACATTTCTTTAACAGAAAATTATCTTTTACAGGGTTTGCTGATTTCTGGAAAGAAGAAATGTATTGGGGTACAGATTACAGGTTCTTAGCTGAGCCACAACTATGGTGGAATACTTGCGAAAAATTCTCTTTGGGTACCGAAATTGAACTAAGCAACAACTTTGCCGATGAAAAATTTGTAGTTAATCCTACATTAGCTGTTAAATGGACTTTCTAATTACTGAGCTATGCTAGAAAAATATTTCCAATTAAAAAAAAATAAAACAAACGTACGAACTGAGGTAATTGCCGGTATTACTACGTTTATGACCATGGCCTATATTTTGGCTGTAAACCCCGATATCCTTTCTGCCACTGGAATGGATAAGGGTGCTATTTTTACAGCTACAGCTATTTCTGCTGCATTCGGTACGCTGGTCATGGCGCTTTGGGCCAAGTTGCCATTTGCGCTGGCTCCCGGAATGGGACTAAATGCTTTCTTTGCTTTTGGCGTATGTCTGGGCATGGGAATGTCGTGGCAGTTTGCATTAACCGCAGTTTTTCTGGAAGGCATCTTGTTTATTTTAATGACCGTGTTTAATATACGGGAGGTCATTATCAATGCTATTCCAAAGAGTATAAAAAATGCTATTTCAGTGGGCATTGGCTTGTTCATTGCCTTTATCGGCATGAAGAACTCAGGTATCATTATTGCTCATGACGAAACATTTGTCCATCTCGGGGATATGAAATCGGCCGGTGTATTGTTGGCATTATCAGGAATTGCAATAACAGGAGCTCTTTTAGCCTTAAAGGTCAAAGGTGCATTACTGATCGGTATGGTTGTCACTACCCTAATAGGTATTCCGGTTGGTGTTACTCAGTTACCTCATTTTGATTTCTCGGTACCTTCGGTTTCTTCTATTGCCTGGAAGTTTGACTGGAGCTGGGTCAAAACAGGGGAAGGTATTTTCACCATGATAACAGTATTGTTTACGTTTTTATTTGTTGACATGTTTGATACGGTAGGTACTTTGATTGGGGTTTCAACCAAAGCTGACATGCTAACAGAGGATGGACGTATCCCTAACGTAAAAAAAGCGCTTATGGCTGACTCATTGGGAACAACCATTGGAGCCGTCCTAGGTACTTCTACTGTTACTACTTACGTAGAGTCGGCAGCCGGGGTCGCTGAAGGAGGGCGAACAGGACTTACCGCATTAACAACTGCGGTTTTATTTATTTTTGCCTTGTTCTTATCACCATTGTTTTTAATGATTCCGGCAGCAGCAACTGCCCCTGCACTAGTGTTGGTAGGTGTAATGATGATGACTCCCATTCAGAACCTTACGTTTGACGATTACACGGAATCGATACCCGCATTTTTTGCGCTTATTATGATGCCCTTAACGTTCTCGATTGCAGAAGGGATAGTGTTTGGTATGCTTTCGTATGTAATCCTTAAACTTTTTACAGGTAGATATAAGGAAATATCAATTATCACATATATTCTGGCGATTTTATTTGTTCTGAAATTTGTGTTTATGGGCTAAATGGCATCCATTATATAAAAACGCTTCGGCAACTTGCTGAAGCGTTTTTTTGTTTATATTATCCTGCGTTTTCTAAGTAGTATATGCCCATGTTATTACAGCTCATAAAATTTATACTGGTGGGTTTCTCTGGCCTATTGGTCGATTTTGGATTGACCTTTTTCATAAAAGAGAAATTAAAAGTCCACCGTTACATCGCTAACTCGGTTGGTTTTATTGCTGCTGCAAGTTCAAACTACTATTTAAACCGATGGTATACCTTTCAGAGCAAAAACGAAGAAATATTAACTGAATACAGCAGTTTTTTTATTATTTCACTCATAGGTCTTGCCATCAACAATCTAATCCTATCATTATTAGAGAAGAAGATGAATTTTTATGCGGCTAAGATTGGGGCAATAGTTTTAACTACTTGTTGGAATTTTTTGGCCAATTACTACATCACGTTTCAGCCATAAACAACATCATTTAACCTTTGGCATGCCTCCATGTATTGATAAATCCCAATTAAATGTGTTGCTTTGTGCCTTGCCTTCAAAAATTCTCATTAACAAGGTAAACAGCAGATATTCAAAATATCTAACTTTTTTCCTAACTAATATTTTAGTGATTTAGGCAAATTTTTAGGGTGAACTTTTAAAGGACATATTGCTTTTGTTTTAGTTGCCCTATCATCCATAATAGCGAAATACTGAATGAAAGACCTAACAGTAGGAAACGAAGCAAAACTGATTTTTAATTTTGCTTTACCCATGGTACTCGGAAACTTGTTTCAACAGCTTTACAGCGTGGTTGACCGTATTATCGTGGGGCGTTTTATCGATGACACTGCATTAGCTGCTGTAGGAGCTTCATTTCCTATTTTTTATACACTGATTTCATTTATGATTGGGATAGGGAGTGGTGCTACTATAGTAATTTCACAATACTTTGGAGCGAAAGAAACCGAGAAAGTAAAACGCGCTATTACTACCATTTTTACTTTTCTGTTTTTTGCCAGCCTTGTCATCATGTTTATCGGCATTTATTTTAGTAGGGAGATATTTGTTCTTCTCCATGTTGGTGAAGAGGTGCTTCCCCTTTCCGTGGAGTATTTCACGGTGTATATGACCGGTATGATTGCCTTCTTTGGTTTTAATGGAACTTCATCTATATTGCGAGGCTTGGGCGATTCTAAGACGCCATTACGGTTCTTAATTTTTGCAACCGTTTTAAATATCATTCTCGACGTATTATTTGTAGTTGTGTTTAATTGGGGTATTAAAGCTGTTGCCGCAGCAACGGTTATTTCGCAATTTGCTGCGTTTGCCAGGGCTGTCATGTACCTCGAGAAAAAACAGCACATTATTTCATTTAGGCTTAAACAATGGGTGTTTGACTGGGCACTTTTTAAGCAGAGCTTGCAGATTGGTTTGCCTACCGGATTTCAACAAACTTTTGTTGCCTTAGGAATGATGGCACTTATCCGTATCGTAAACAACTTTGACTCATCCGTTTTGGCCGCCTATACGGCTGCTGGGCAAATTGATGCTCTGGCTGCACTTCCGGCATTAAATCTCGCCTCGGCCCTATCGGCCTTTGTGGGGCAAAACCTAGGTGCCAATAAAATAGACCGCATCAAAAAAGGTTTAAGGGCCACCCTGATAATGGCCTGGAGCATTAGCTTTGTGGTAATGGTTATCGCCTATTTTTTCAGCGAACATTTAATGACCCTTTTCTCAGCCAGTGAAGATGTTATTGGCCACGGTTCAAGCTATCTTGTAATCGTCAGTTCCTTTTATCTTATTTTCTCAACTATGTTTGTGCTACACGGGGTGTTACGAGGCGCAGGTGCAACTTTAATTCCCATGTTTATCACATTGATGTCGCTCTGGGTTATCCGAATTCCTCTAGCCGTTATATTTTCTGATCATTTTGGGGTAAATGGAATCTGGTGGGCCATTCCGGCTGGCTGGACGGCAGGTATGCTTGGCTCACTGATTTATTATCTAAGTGGTAAATGGAAGGGAAAAGGAGTGGTTAAGCAGTCAACAGTGAGTAACAGTGTGCCAAAGTGACCTCACAGCACCTATTGTTAAAATTGGCGGGAAGGCAATCCAGAAATTACTCCATCTGTTATACGGCACTATTTTCGAAGCTCCTCAACAAACATTAGGCCGCATAATTCATCTATTTTCAAGGATTTGAATGTTCTTGCGGGTTAATGCGTAGGCTGCCATGCACCTACTCCGAAGCTACGAGCGCAAGCGCGAGGCTTCCCACAGGCGATACCCGGATTAGAGCGTCTTCCCATATGAATTTGAAGCCACCCGTCCCGAGCCCGATTCACGAAACCCAAATTTGGGTTATTAAAATTGGTTGTGACTTTTCATCGCTGCCCCAAGCAGCATTTATCCTGCAATATGCACTAGAAATTCTATTATGCATTGAAATTACTTTAAAACAAGACACTTCGTTGCATCACTTCAACTCACCAGAACGATGCTCCCGAAAGTAATCCA
>NZ_JBNGOS010000050.1:0-39248 GCF_050589685.1 Saccharicrinis sp. 156 | reverse complement strand
TATTAAAGCTGGGTTGTAGTTCAACCTGGAATAATCGCTGGGCTCCCGTCTTTCGGGACAGGCATTGCAGACTGCTCATATTCCTATTTATTGGGTGTAGGTTTTATTCGGTTATTCTATTTTTCAAGTCCATTCGTTCGTGTAAAATCCTCGTTATTTCAATCGGTCTATTCAAGGATTTCCGATAAAATATTATATGTCGATTTGTCTTAAGTTCGAAAAGGTCGAATGTTATTCCAGTATAATTTTTACCTAAATCTGGATTATCGGCAATATCTTGGAAACTTTTAAGAAGCATTTCATAATATCGGTTTGCTTGCAATTCAGACCATTTATCGAATGTATAGTCCCAAATTCGGCTCAAGTCCTCAACTGCTTTGTTTGTCAGTTTATACTCAGCCATTTATTTTCTTTTTGGCTCTTAATTCTTGAAGGTGTTTTTCTGGGTCAAAGTCGTGAGCAATTCCACTATCAATTCCCTCTTGAATTGCATTTCTTAAAGCAATCACCTTACTTTCTTCATTTTCTAAAAGTCGAAGTCCTGCTCGAATCACTTCACTAACATTTTTGTATCGACCAGTTGATACTTGAGTTTGAACAAATTGGTCGAAATAATTACCGAGTGAAACGGATGTATTTTTCATTTCTTTAGTTTTTTCAAATTTACCAATTATTGGTAAAATGTCAAAATTTACTTCCGTTGACAAATCACATATAATCCCAGTATTGAATGCTAAAACTTAAAATTGAAGCTAATAGTCGGCATTTAAAAGCCCATAATTAATGTAATTAAAGCAGAAATTGCTACCCCAATCCCAATAATAATTATAGCGCTAGTTTCACCGATTCGGCCAACGAAGTTGTAGGTCTACCAATTAGCTTAGAAAGCTCCCCGGATTTGTTGAACAAGTCGCCTTTTGAAGCACTAACATCCCAGTTTGCAATTGCACTGGCGAATGGTGTTGGGATATTAAAACTTTCCAAGATTTTGGCGTATTCTTCCTCCTGCAAATTCCGATATGGTAAATCTTTACCGCTTTGTTTCGATATCTCTGCTGCCAAATCACTAAGGATATAAGCAGTATCTCCGGTTAACTCAAATACTTTCCCTTTGTAATTTTCACCTGTTTAACCCGGATTATGTATTAGAACTTCGCCATGAACATTGAAAGTGCAATCTTACTAGGTTTTCATCGTTCTGGTGAGTTGAAGTGATGCAACGAAGTGTCTTGTTTTGAAACAATTTCAATGTGTAATAGAATTTCTAATGCATATTGCGGGTTTAATACCTACAGCTTACTTATGTTTAAAACGGTATTACCTCTATCTCCCTGCTGTTATCATCCAATACAGTCACCTTTACGTCATATCTTTTTTCGGGGAGTAAGGAAGCAATCTTCTCGGGCCATTCCACAAAGCAGTAGCTATCGGAGTAAAAATAATCCTCATAGCCTAAATCAAAGGCTTCTTCTTCTTCCTTTAAACGGTAAAAATCGAAATGGTAGATAGAATCATCGGACTGGGTATTGTACTCGTTAACGATGGCAAAGGAAGGACTGTTGACCACATCCACCACTTTTAACTTTTCGCATAGTGCCTGGATAAAAGTAGTTTTACCCGCCCCCATGGAACCATAAAAACAAAAAACGGCCGGCTCCGGGTAGGCTTTTAAAAAGGCCTCTGCTACCTGGTTTATCTTATTAATTGAAGGAATTAAAAATTTATTCATCGGTAATTCATTTAAATCATGACTCCAAATAAAATAATTCATTGCTCGTCATGGTCGCACATTTTCTCCTTTCGCACGGGTTATTCTTTCGGGGTTAACACTACATACGGAATCAGCATTTCCTCCATGGATATTCCCCCATGCTGGAAGGTATCTTTATAGTAACTCACATAATGGTTATAATTGTTGGGATAGGCTAAAAAATCTTCGTTGGTTGCAAATATATAACTTGTTGACACATTAACCTTGGGCAAAAGTATTTCTTCGGGCTTAACCACCTCAAAAACTTCCTTTGCCTTATAATTAAGATTTCTCCCTTGTTTGTAGCGCAGGTTCGTGGTTGTGTTTCGGTCGCCCACCACTTTAATTGCATTTTTAACACGAATGGTGCCATGGTCGGTGGTGATGATCACCTTAACGTTTTCATGCTCTAGCTTGTCGAGCAACTCTTTCATTACCGAATGCAGAAACCACGACTTACTAAGCGACCGATAGGCCGATTCGTCGTAAGCCAATTCCTTGATCATCTTACTCTCGGTACGGGCATGCGACAACATATCCACGAAATTAAACACCACCACGGATAAGTCGTCCTTTAATAAATCGGAATAATTATCGATGAGCTGCTTACCTGAATCTATGTTGTGTACCTTTTGATAGGAATAATTGATCTTTTTGCGGAAGCGTTCAAAGAAAGTACCAATCAGCTGTTCCTCGAATTGGTTTTTACTGCCCTCCTCGTGCTCGTCGAGCCAATACTGCGGATACATTGTTTTAATTTGTGCTGGCATTAATCCCGAGAACAAACTGTTACGGGCATATTGGGTGGCTGTTGGCAGAATACTACTGTATATTTCCTCCTTTTCCGAACGGAACGTTTTCAGCACCTCCTGCTTGAGCATAAGCCATTGGTCGAACCTAAAATTATCGATCACCAACATCATTACTTTATTACCCTCTTCCAGCAGCGGTAGGGTAATTTCTTTCATAAAGTGGTGCGACATCAACGGGGATTCACCGTCGGCATCACTTATCCAATCGACATAGTTCCGTTTCACAAACTTAGTGAAAGCATGGTTGGCTTCCGTCTTTTGCATTTTCAGTACCTCATCCATCTCGCCTTTGGTTTCCTCCAGCTCAATTTCCCAGTACACCAGCTGTTTGTACACCTCAGCCCAGTCATCAAAACTATAGGAATCGTTTATCTTCAGCCCTATCTTTCCAAACTCTGTTTGATAGCTGCTGGTTGTTTTTTCAGCCACCAACCGTCGCTGGTCGACATGTTTTTTTATAGTCAGCAATATTTGCGTGGGGTTGACCGGCTTTATCAGGTAATCGGAGATCTTACTGCCGATGGCCTGGTCCATGATGTCCTCCTCCTCGCTTTTGGTAATCATCACAATGGGCACTTCCGGCATCATGTTCTTTAATTTGCCAAGTACCTCCAGGCCGCTTAGTCCCGGCATGTTCTCATCCAGAAAAATCAAATCGAAATGCTCCTCCTCTACCCAAACCAACGCATCCTGACCATTAGTGGCTGTTTTAACGGCAAAACCTTTCTCTTGCAAATATAGTATATGGGCCTTTAATAAATCTATCTCATCATCAACCCATAAAATATTTACTTTTCTTGCATCCACCATTGTTATTATTTTAGTATTTCGATTTATAAAACTGCTGATATAATTCAAAGGATTCTTCGTTGCTCAACCTTGAGAAATTATTATCGCTAATAGCCCACAAATAATGTTTGGCACGAGATATCTCCCGCATTAAAAAGCTATTCAATTTCACTTTATTTAAATAAGCTTTTGCTTCATCGGCATTTGCAAACCCTTTGATCACCATGAAATAGTAATCCGTTCCCATTGCATTGTGTTCCACCTCATATTTCGTTCCATAATTACTTTTGGTATAATTTTTAAACACGGTTCCGATGCGCTCTGTATTAATATGTCCTTTTTTAAACAATATTAGGGCACGATGTGCTCCTTCCTCATATTTAAACGGCGAGCCTGGCTTTTCAATGATCAGTTCTGTTTCGGATGCAACTTCAGTTACCGGTTCGGCCAGCTCCGCAAGCTCCTGGGTCACTGACTTTTCTTTAGCAACCGTTGTTGGTGTCTGGCTTGCAGCCATCTCCTTTTGATTTGCGGCTTTGGGTGCTTGCTTTTTTTCTAAAACTATGGTTTCGGGTTTCGCTTCTGTAATCAAAGACGCTGCCTTTTTTGTTTCTTCACTTTCTTTTGCCGCCCCTGGCTGCTGCGTTACTTGCGCCTTCCGTTCCGGCAACAATTGCTCTTCTTGAATCCTTTTTTCTTCCTGTTTTTTCAACTTTTCAGCTTCCAACGCATCTCTTGCAGCCTGCCTGCGTTCTTCCTCCAGGTTTTTAAAAGCTTCGGCCGATAAGTAATTCTCGGCAAAAAAGTCATCGTAACCGTCCACATCACCCGATGAAAGCAGGTATTCCTGATTTTTACCGTGAATAACATATAACTTTTGGTACTCTAAATCATCCACTTCAAATATTTCGGAACGTTCGCGTAACGAATAGAAATAATCGAGCGCTTCCAGGCGGTTATTAAATCCCGACACCGAAAAAACAGGGGTTCCATCTGGCAGTTGGGTTTTCCCCATTTCATAATCGTTGAGCAAGAATTTGGAGAAGTTATAATCGGCAATATTAAATTTAAGCCGGTTGATATCGGCTTCCGGATTCACCAGCAATATCAAACTATGTTGCGACTTATGATCGATGGTATAGGAAGTGGCAACTTGCTCCCGAACTTGCGTGTTGCCCAAATCCTGTTGTTCCCTGGTAAATTCCTCGGTCCTTTTGGCCATCAGATTCGTAGTTACAGCCCCCTGAACCGGCATCCTTCCCTCATGATATAAGGCCAGCATTTCAACGGCCAACGGAGCAACTTCGCTGCTGGCATAAACCTCTTTAATCTCCTCTAATTCATTTACAAAACGATCTTCTATGCCCATTTTTGCGTAAGAAAGAGCCGCCAGCAACTTAAACTTTGGAATCAAAACATTTTCTTCATCTATATGATGCGCTTCCCTAACATTTGTCACCGGAACTTCAAATTCGTTGAACAGATAGCTGGTATATGTTTGTTGATAAAGCGCTTCCATTTTTCTGTTTCTGGCATGCTTCTTCTCAAAGTATTCAGGATCGTTCAAGTATGCCGTAAATTCCCCATCAGGAAACTTATCCATCAATATATCTTTGATCCCGGCCATTTTTTGGCTGTCGCCTTGTTTCTCGAAACACAGGTACAAATTCATGTACACATCCTCGATAAAATCGCCGTCCGGATACCTTTTGGCGTACTCGGCAAAAGCATCTATGGCATATGGTATGTTTTCAAGTTCATCCTTATAAATCAGCCCCTGGTTCAGCAATCCGCTCTGAATTCTTTTATTTGAAGCCAGCCACAATTCCGGCGTGGATGGTATATCCTTTAGGTACGAATCTCTTACCATAGGATTATTTTCCTTTTCTTTGGCCATCACAGCCAGCACGGCTTCGTTACCTCCAACCGAATCTTTCGGTACACCTTCCGGTTCTCCAAACATATCTTCAGGGTCTCCCATATCCATAGGTTCTTCAACTACGGCTTGCTTGTTGCTTCTGCGCCAATTATCCTCCAGCTTTCTCCGGCCCCAAAGCTTTTCGAACTCTAATTTACCCATACCCATCGAGGTTTGGTTGTAGAAATACCATTTACCGCCTTGCGATTGTGTACCGGTATAAGACTGACTCATCATTGGATCGTAGAACACATCTCCGTTTGTGCCCTTCTCCTGCTGCTTTTTCAGCGCCTCTTGTCTCTTTTTCACGTCCTCGATAATTCCATCAATTAAGGCCAAGCGTTGTTGTTCCGGCATGGCGGCCACTTTTAAGAGACTATCTTCGCGTTCAACCATATTGATATTGGCTACCAGGTCAGTTAAGCTTTCGTGCCTGGCCTCAATAACTTGGAGCCCGGGAAAATTTTCGTTCAGATTAACGATGGCCGTATCCAAATAGTAGTAAGCAGGTTTATATTCAGGCCTATCGTAGTAAATCTCCGATAATTCAAAGAAAGACATCCCTTTTTGGTGGTTATTGTCGATACTTTTTTCAATGGAAAGCAAGAAATTTCCCATAGCAAGTTCTTCATGCGCCTCTGCTTTGTAGGCCATGGCCAAAGCATAATAAATCTGGTCTTCGTAATCGGAATTACGTTTATCCCTTAAAAGTCGTTTAATTTCTTTTTTAACCGCTTCCAGTCCGCCTTCTTCGAATAACATACCGGCACGGTTTACTTTGGCGTTAAAGGCCATTTCGTATGGCGGGTTAGATTTGATAACCGCTTCGTATGCCTGGCTAGCCTGGGTATATTGTTTTTGTTTTTGATACAACTGGGCCAAAATAAAATTGAACCTTCTTCGGTAATATTTCGACCCGGCTCCGTTGACCGCTTCCTTCATAAAAGGAATAGCTTCGGCATACCTGCCTTGCCGCATATAAAAATCGGCGTAAGTTGCTGCGTACAGGCCAAAAAGTCCGGCAGGAGCTTTCCCTTCCATGTCATAGTTTTCGAGCTGTATTTTAGCCTGGGCAAAATCGCCTAATTCGATGGCCGCTCGTGCGTTCCAAATTTCGGCCTCGTACCATTCCGGGCCTTCCTGAAACTCCCTAAATATATAAGCAAAACTTTGCTGGGCCACATAATATTCGCGTTTATAAAAATGTGATTTGCCAATTAAAAGGTAAGCATTGTCTACCCATTTGTTAAACTCATTCTGGCTTAGGAACTTTTTATATTTTATGGATTGATCATCGCGCCTGTTTTCAGGTTTTTTACGAATGGAATGAACTTTTATCAACTTAGCGCCCTTTTCAATTGCCCTATCCATTTGGCTACCGGCAACCGATTCGGCGCCCGGTTTAGATTCGGGAAAAACCGCCAGCATTTGTGTATAATCATCCACATTACTTGCCTCGATAGCTTTTACCCCTTCCTTAAAGCTCTCTCTTCCGTTAAAATACACGTTGTAATGTGCCGTCAAGTTATGATAGCCTCTACTTAAACTAGTGTTTTTTTTAGTTGAGCACCCCCATAAAAAAGTTATCAGTAGCAGGAAATATATTATTTTTAACCTCATTTATCCTAATTAATTATCAATGGTCAAATTTTAACAGGTCGTTATCCAAATAAACTATTGAAATCACCCATGTTACGGGCAAATATCCATCACAATTAAAACTGCCTTTACTCAAAAATATTATATCTAAATTTTAAATAACCATCTTTGCAAAAACAATTTTATATATTGTGGCCTATTTTTTTGCGTTTCCAAGTTTTAACCAAGAATGATAGTTCCTAATTGTAAAGAACAAATATATTTGAATTATCACAAAAAGTTAGCTATTAATGAAAATTCATGTAGTTGAAGACGACCGGGTTTTTAATAAATTAATTGAACACTCTTTATCGCTGAATCCGGATTTCGAGATCGGTACCTTTTTTGATGGTGAATCTTTTTTTAAACATCTACCCGACAACCCCGATGTGGTTACGCTAGATCTGGGCCTGCCAGACTTTACCGGAAACGAGATTCTTAAGAAAATAAAAAAATACAACCCTGATATTGAAGTAATTGTCATCTCAGGCCAGGACAGCATAACAACGGCCGTCAGTTTACTAAAGGAAGGTGCATACGACTATATTACCAAAGACGAAAACATTAAAGACCGCCTGCTAAACAGTGTCAACAACATACGCAACAAAAAACAACTTCTGGAGGAAATTTCGCAATTAAAAAGTGAGATAGCCCATAAATATAATTTTGGCAATGCAATTATCGGTGACAGTCCGGCTATGAAAGAGGTATTTGCCTTGCTTGAAAAAGCCGTAAAAGTACCGAATATCAATGTATCGGTATACGGGGACACGGGAACCGGGAAGGAGCTCATCGCCAAAACCATTCATTACAACTCCATACGCAAAGCCAAACCTTTTATTGCAGTAAATATGGGAGCCATCCCCCGCGACCTGATAGAAAGTGAACTTTTCGGACACGAAAAAGGGGCGTTTACGGGAGCCATCCTTACCAAAAAAGGAAAATTTGAGGAGGCAGAAGGCGGCACGATTTTTTTAGATGAGATTGGCGAAATGGATATCAACCTTCAGGTGAAACTGCTGAGAGTATTGCAGGAAAGGGAGATTACCCGCGTAGGTGGAAATGAAGTCATTAAGGTAAACACCCGCATTATTACCGCTACCAACAAGGATTTAATGGAAGAAGTTAAGCTGGGTAATTTTAGGGAAGATTTATATTACCGTTTACTTGGATTGCCAATTCATCTCCCTCCGCTCAAAAACAGACAAAATGATATCATTACCTTGAGTCAGTTTTTCTTAAACAGTTTTTGCGACGACAACAAGCTGGAGCCTATGGCCTTTACTTCAAGGGCTAAAAAGAAACTGCTTGGCTATGCTTTCCCGGGAAATGTGCGCGAATTGAAGGCCATTATAGAACTTAGTGCTGTTATGGCCAGCAGCCAGCAAATTGACGAAGAAAATATCCTGTTTAACTCCAGCAATACAGAGCTGGATATTCTTGCAGAAGAAATGAGCTTAAAGGAATATACCGAAAGAATCATCAGGCACTATCTTCGCCAATACGACAATAACGTACTTAAGGTGGCCAAAAAGCTGGACATTGGCAAGTCTACCATTTATAATATGATAAAACGGGAAAAAGAGAGCGAGACGAAATAAAAAAAGCCACCAGCTTACCGCCAGCAGCTATTAGGTTACAAACCGTTATGCGTTCCGTCACACAAGGGCTTATTGCCTGTTCTCTTGCAACCGCATAAAAAATGCGCACCCGATCTTTCAGGCACATACTCTACCGGAGTGAATTCGCTTCCTTGATGCGACCCATCGCAAAATGGCTGATTGGCACTTTGGCCGCAAGCACACCAAAATACCGATACACCTTCAGATAAATCAGCTTCGAATGGGCTTTTTTGAGCAATTTTGGGTTCCATAACAGTGGTTTTTACATTGATAAATCGTGTAGATTATCAAGTTACAATAAGTATGGCACAAAATCAAAAAGTGCCCATCAAACCTCAATTTACAATTTTAAGGCGTCCATCAGTTCTCCCACAGTTTCCAACTCAACAAATTGATGAATCTCCGTGTCATGCTCAGCATGTTCATGTTCCCAAGTGGTGTGAAACGGCACATGAACGGCCGAGCCCCCCAAATTAAGCACTGGAATAACATCCGATTTCAGGGAATTTCCCACCATCAAGAATTCTTCTGGCGCAATATCCAGGTGCGCCAACAGCTTTTTATAATTGGCTTCCTTTTTATCGCTCATTACCTCAATGTGATGAAAATGTTTTTCGAGATTAGATCGTCTTAGTTTTCGTTCCTGATCCAGAAGATCGCCTTTTGTGGCCACAATTAGCTTATATCCTTTTTCAGTCAGACTTATTAGTACCTGTTCTATTCCATCGATCAGAACAACCGGCTTGTTCAACAATTCTTTTCCCAGTTCAACAATGCGCATAATTGTTTCAACAGGTACTTTTCCGTCACTAAGTGTATCGGCCGTTTCAATTAATGATAAGATAAAACCTTTAATTCCATATCCGTAATTTTTCAGATTCTTCAATTCCGTTTTATACAACTCTTTTATCACCCCTTCTTCATCACAGAAATCTCGTAAAAGAATAGCAAAAACATGTTCCGTCTCCCTGAAATAAGTTTCGTTAACCCAAAGGGTATCATCCGCATCAAAACCTATGTATTTAAATTTTTTATCCATAACATTAGATCATTGGTAAAGGGGTAATAATCAGCGATTGATCCTGAAATTATCAAAATCTACTGTTTTTTTATATTTTGGAAAATCCACGTCATGAAACCAAATTAAAATTATTTTTTTCGGGACAGTCAAGTCCCCTAACAACAAAAGCCGACATCAGATATCGGCTTTTATCAAAACAAATGTAATCATTTACTATTCGTTAATGGCCAACACCTCCTTGACTTCGGGAACAGCTTTTTTCACCACCTGCTCAATACCGTTTTTCATAGTTTGATAACTCATCGGACAGCCTACACAAGCTCCCATCAATTTCACTTTCACAACTAAATCGTCCGATACTTCCAGCAATGAAATATCCCCTCCATCGGCCTTTAAGTAAGGTCTTATTTCTTCCAGGGCTTCTTCAATTATTTTAAAGTGATTGTTATTTTTCATGATCAACGGGTTTTTATTTCAACAATTTTTGTAGGAGGCAAATTGCTGTTTCTTTGCTTCATTGCATCCACAACTTTATGGGCTACTTCGGCAAACGCTGCACCTGTCACAGTATCTTCGTTCAAGGCTGCCGGTTCGCCTTCATCACCACCTTCACGTATGCTCTGTACAATTGGGATTTGTCCCAACAAAGGCACTTCAAGTTCATCAGCCAATTTCTTCCCCCCCTCTTTACCAAATATATAGTATTTATTGTCGGGTAGCTCGGCTGGCGTAAACCAAGCCATGTTCTCCACCAAACCCAATATTGGCACGTTTATGTTTTTACTCTTGAACATGCTTACTCCCTTAATGGCATCGGCCAAAGCCACATCCTGCGGAGTTGTAACGATTACCGCTCCGTTAATGGATAGTGTTTGAACCATGGTCAGGTGTATATCGCTGGTACCCGGAGGCAAATCGATCAGCAAATAATCCAATGCCCCCCAGCTTCCTTCCGTAATTAACTGCTTAATGGCGTTGGTAGCCATAGCCCCTCTCCAAATAGTAGCATCTTTAGGATCTACGAAGTACCCGATGGAAAGCATCTTAACCCCATATTTCTCAACCGGGATAATTCGGTCCCTACCGTCTACTTTATCCAGCAGCGGACGGGCATCTTCCGTATGAAACATTTTGGGAATCGATGGCCCGAAAATATCTGCATCCAACAAGCCCACCGAATAACCGGCCTTAGCCAGAGCAACTGCCAAGTTAGAGGTTACCGTAGATTTTCCTACTCCCCCTTTTCCGGAAGCAATAGCGATTATATTTTTAACATCGGCCAATAACTTTACCGGCTCTGCCTTGGGTTTTGGCTTTATTTTTACGTAGATATTGCCCCTAATTTCGGCATCCTCGCCAACGTAGGTCTCGATGGCCTGAACACAAGCCTTCTTCAGCGAAGGTATCATCGGGTCGTTGGGCCTGTCAAAAAGCAAACTGAAGCTAATTTTTTTGCCGTCAATTTTAATGTCGTCTTCTACCATTTCCAACGAAACAATATCCTTTCCCTTTCCGGGATGACGAACGTGTTTAAGCGCATCTATTACGAGCTGAGGATAGAAACTCATCTGATATAATAATTTTAGTATAAATGATAAGGAATATTGCGTTTCGAAAATTAAAAAATCTAATTCATATATTTTACGCTATCCTTATTTAATTTGATTAAAAATAAAGACAAATATACAACACAAACTGTTAATATGCGCATATGCCCACAAAATATTAGCAGGAAATAGCCCATGGTGAGTAGAGAGAGATGAGCAACGTGTACAATACCAAACCACAAGTAACACATTTTCAATACACTGACCATAGTGACCAATTGTAGGACCTAAGATCCCATATAAAAGATTAGAATCAAAGATTATAGTATGAATAATTGTACATAAAAAATTCGTGAAATTCGGAAAACAGCATTATGTCAGGCCTATGCAACTTCCCATCTTTCTTGCTGCCATAAAAACAATACCCGATGGTGTAGGTACTTTTTGAAAAATATAATTTAATGATTTTCAGAGCTTTTTATCTTAATTAAATTTCGTTTTTGTTCATAATTTTTTCCTTTTTGGGCAGACTTGGCCCGATAACTTGGACTTTCATTGTATTTTAAATGTTTAAATCCAAATTTATAAGAGATGTACTCTAAGGATGTCACCATTTGCGCATGTACTTCGCGCACTTTTATGGATAAAAACAAAGTAGCCGAAATTGCTGCCACTTTAAAAGGCAATGGTTATCAGGTCAAAATAACAGAGGATCTGTGCCGCTTAGTTGCCGACAATCCCGATCAGACAAAAGACGCTGCCAAAGGCACCATTATCGCCTGCCACAGAAGAGTCGTAAACAACCAAATGAACTGGCTGGGGATTGCACCAGGCCCCATTGTTGAAGCCCGAAAAACCAGTACCAATGATGTAATAGCCTTATTTGAAATCACAAAACAAAACACAGAGGAAGCTAAAGCAGAACTGCTAAAAGAAATAGAAGCGTTGCCCGTACATGAAGGTAAAGACGCCTGGTATCCGGTAATCGACAAATCGAAATGTACCGATTGTGGCAAATGCCACGATTTCTGCCTTTTTGGTGTTTATACTGTCATAAACAAACAGGTGAAGGTAACAAAGCCACACAACTGCAAAAACAATTGCCCGGCTTGCGCCCGTATGTGCCCGAGCCAGGCCATCATTTTCCCCAAGTACGAGAAATCCCCAATCAATGGCGGCATAGAAATAGAAGAAGTATTTTCGGAAGAAGATAAAGCAGCTATGTATCAAAAGCGCCTGCAATATCGCTTGCAGCAAAACCGGAATCGTTTTTCGATGCTTAAAAAAGACAATCAATAATGACACTTAGAGAATATACAGCCAATTTTAAAACAATGTTGCGGGTGCCTCTGGAAGTTTCACCACGCCTTGTATGGAAAATCCTGTACAACTTCGCCTGGCGCAACCTGAAGAACATGCGACAGTTTGAGAAACGACAGGCCAAGGGCGAACCTTTCTTCCCTGCATTCGTGATGATCTCAGTAACGGAGAGCTGCAATCTGGCATGCAGTGGCTGCTGGGTGTCGGTAGGAGGTAAAAAATCTCTCAGTAAGGCACAGTTGGACGGCATCATTACAGAAAGCAAGAAAAAAGGTTCTTTCTTTTTTGGCATTTTAGGTGGCGAGCCCTTGTTGTACAAGGGCCTTTTTGACATCATGGAAAAACATGCTGACTGTTATTTTCAGCTGTTTACCAATGGTATGCTCATAACAGATGAAGTGGCTATGCGAATGAAAAAACTGGGCAACATCACCCCGCTTATCAGCATTGAAGGACTGAAAGAGGAAAGCGAAAAACGCCGTGGAGGCGACGAGGTATATAACAAAACACTTAATGGAGTCAGAGCCTGTAAAAAGGCGAAGTTGATGTTTGGTGCGGCAGCTAGTATATGCAAGGGCAATTACAATGATTTGGTAAACCGTGAGTACATTGAACTGCTGGCTAAAGAAGGGGTTCATTATCTCTGGTATTACATCTACCGTCCCGTGGGTGCCAATCCTGACCCGGACAATGCACTAAGCGAAGATCAGATTCTGGAGTTACGCAAATTCATTGTGAAACAACGCCTGGATGCACCCCTTTTCCTCATCGACACCTATTGGGATGCCAAAGGGAATGCGCTCTGCCCGGCAGCAACCGGCATGAGTCACCATATTTCACCTAGTGGCGCTGTTGAATTCTGCCCGCCGTTGCAGATGGCCACTGATTACATCAACGAAGATGGCAGCAACCTGCAGGAATTATTTGAAGAATCAAAGTTCCTCGCTGATTTAAGAACCATGACTGCAGATGGTTCCAGGGGATGTATCCTCCTGGAAAACCCAAACAAGCTTGCCGAATTTTCTGAGCAATACCATGCCCAGGATTCATCTTCACGGCAAACAGTGCTGCAGGAATATCGGAACATGACACCGGTGGCCGGACACGATCAGAATGGCAGGGAAATACCGGAGGAGAATGTATTTTATAAAATCATGAAGAAGAAATACTTCTTCGGATTTGGCGCTTACGGTTAAAGAGCTTGATAGTATGGAAAAAACACAATTTAAATACGAGGTTCCGGGGACGAAGGAAGAACGCCTGATGTTACGAAATAACATCAGGTCTTTCATCAAAGAGCAAACCATCACCCCTCCTGTTTCGATGGATCTGCTTTCAGATATGGCCATGCAGCTGATTCATAAGCGAGCGCTGGATACAACCATTAAAGGCTGGTTGATGGTGGAACTTAACAATGCGGTGTGGTTTGATACTGTGGCCTCAATTCCGCACCATAAACGCATTCTGTTGCTACCTAAATGCCTGAGCAATTCATCATCCTGTAAAGCGGACATTGACGAGCTGGGTTTGTTATGCAATATGTGCAACCATTGCAACATACCTGATTTGCAAACCCGTGCCGAAGAATTGGGTATGATGAGCCTGGTGGCGGAGGGATTTACATCAGTAGTCGGCCTGGTGGAAGGTGGTGTGGTGGATGCGGTGATTGGCGTAAGTTGCCTTGATTCGCTGGAGAAAGCCTTTCCTCTATTGATTAACAATGCCGTGCCCGGACTAGCCATTCCGCTCAATGAAGACGGATGCAAGGATACGACAGTGGATGAAAACTATGTGTACCGGATCATGGGAATGAAATCGGAACAAACCGCCAACCTGCTGAACTACGACCTGCTGAAATCGACCATCAAAAATTGGTTTCAGCCCGAAAACCTAAGCAAAGTGCTCTCACCACTTGATGACCAAACATCCACCATAGCCAGACAATGGATGGGTGGTGACGGTAAACGCTGGCGTCCCTATTTATTAGCCGCCACCTACATGGCTATAAGCGGAAAGAACGAAATACCTGAAAAAGTGCAACGCGCAGCCATTGCCATTGAGTGTTTTCATAAAGCATCACTGGTGCACGACGACATACAAGATGATGACTTAACACGCTATGGCAAGGAAACAGTCAATGCCAAGTATGGTGTACCGATCGCCATTAATGTGGGCGACATGTACCTGGGTGAAGGCTACCGACTGCTAGCCCAATGTGATCACATGAGATTAATAAAAGTGGCCTCCGATGCACACATTGCCTTGTGCAAAGGGCAGGGAATGGAACTCGAATGGAGCGAAAGCCCACAAGCATTGCACATGGATTATGTGTTGGATATCTTTAAACACAAGACGGTTCCTGCTTTTGAGGTTTCTTTATTGATAGGGTCACTATGTGCAAATGACCAAGAAGGAACCCGTCAAATTCTTAGCAAATATTCCAATGCCCTTGGTATTGCCTATCAGCTGAAAGATGACATTGAGGATTTTGAAACAGACGATCCGCTCAGCATAAGGCCATCAGCTGTACTGGCGGCAATCTGTGAGGCAAATACGGATGAATTATTTGTGCATTCGCTTTTGCACACTGAAGACCTTAAGGGATTCTTACAGTCGGAGGATCATGCCGGCATACTGGAAGGTGCACTTGTGCGGGTTCAGGATATGGTGGACAGCTACCACAAAGAAGCCCTGGACTTAATAAATCAAATCACAAATACAGAATTAAAACGCCTGTTATTCAGAGTAACCGGCCGGATATTAAAATAATATGCAATCCATTTCCGCAAACATACTGGACACACTGATAGTGGCGAAGGATCAACTCGGTGAAGAAGCCAAGGGGTACTTATCTGCTTTTGTGCAATCCCAAATGCTGGAAGATCAATCGTTCATGAATAAAAATGGTGAGTCGGATTTGTATTATACCTCATTTGGCTGGATGATAAGCATGGTGTTGGGTATTCACCTCGATCACGATAAGATGAACGAATACCTCGCGGGCCGAAATGAAGACGAACTGGATTTAATTCATTATGCGGCCTACAAACGCTGCCGCTTAATCCATTCCCTGCGTAAAAACGGACGCGTTCTTACCTGGCTTAATTCATTGGGCAAACAATCTGTTAAAGCGCTGGAAGAATTTAAGCATGTGCCACATGAGGATGCCCGAACACCATATACTCAATTTATCTGGTTATCCTTACTCGAAGATACCGGCAATAAGCTTGCTGACAAAACAAAAACAGAAGCCTGCCTTGAAAGATATCGTCATAAAGATGGCGGATACATGAATGTGGAAGGTGGCTCAACAGCCACCACCAATGCCACCACTGCGGCTTTATCGGTGCTGGGGCAGCTAAATGGCACTTCGCAGGATGACGCAATCCGGTTTCTGAAATCGATGCAGGAAGCCACGGGTGGATTTAAGGCAGTGCCATCCTCACCAGTTCCGGATTTGCTTTCAACGGCCACTGCATTATTTGCCTTGAAGTGCTACGAGGAAAAACCTAAATACGAGGCATTAGAATTTATTGAAGCCCATTGGAGCCAATCAGGTGGCTTCGTAGCCACTTTACTGGATCACAAAAGCGATGTGGAATACTGTTTTTATGGCTTGCTGGCCATAGGATCTGCATTATCAAAAAATTAAAACAAAAAGATGCAGGAAGAAAAGCTAAATATGATGATCGAATACGTTTCCGGAGAGTTGCTCAAAAAACGACCGGAAGATGGCAGTCTGTGGACCGGCTACCTGTCGTCGAGCGCTATTTCAACTTCTGTCGCTGTATTTGCCTTGCACATATCTGGTACTGAACGCCACCAGTCTCTTATTAAAAACGGTGTGGACTGGTTAAAAAAGACCATGCTTGATGACGGCTCATGGGGCGACAGTCCTGAAAGCCCATCGAACATGACTGCCACCCTGCTGACCTTTGCCACCCTGAGTGCGGTAGGTCAAACACCGGAAAAAACCAAAGCCTTCCTAAAGAATAAGTTCAATGGCATAAGTGATCAGGACATTATCACCGGGGTATTAAACTATTACGGAAAAGACCTAACATTCTCAGCACCTATTCTGGTGATGTGCGCGTTGGCCGGTGTGATCTCATCTTGGAAAAACATTCCGCAACTGCCTTTTGAATTGTCAGTTCTACCGCAGAAATTATTCAGGTTCCTGCGCTTGCCAGTAGTGAGTTACGCCATACCGGCTTTAATAGCGGTTGGTATTCTGCGCTATAAAAAAGGAAGTAGGAATCTGTTAAGGGAAAGGTTTATTTCTGGCGCCTTAAAAGTATTACTTAAACTCCAGCCGAAGCATGGCGGCTTTCTTGAGGCAGCACCGCTAACAGGTTTTGTGGCCATGTGTATGTGTGGTGCCGGCTATGGCGATCATGAGGCGGTAAGAAAAGGCATCGGCTTTCTGACCGACACCGTCCGTAAAGACGGCTCCTGGCCGATTGATACCAATCTGGCGGCCTGGGTTACCTCACTCAGTGTACGGGCAATTGGTGAGAACATCCCTGATCGTTTGAATCTGGCTAATAACATCAGGCAGAATGCCTTTAAATACCAACACCCCTTTACCGGTGCAAAAGAAGGCGGCTGGGGATGGACCAACCTGCCGGGTGCAGCACCGGATGCTGATGACACTTCTGGTGCGCTGGTCGCTCTTCACCAGTTAAGCAATGGTGAAATGAGCCTGGAAGTTAAAAAAGGACTGGAATGGATCCTCTCCCTACAAAATTCAGATGGCGGCATTCCGACTTTCTGTAAAGGCTGGGGTAAATTGCCTTTCGACCGGAGCAGTCCGGATATTACAGCCCATGCCCTATTAGCTTTTAGTTTGTGGCGAGTGCAGTTACCGAATGAGTTGCAAACGAAATGCGACAAAGGTGCCCGACGCATGTTGCTTTGGATGAAAAAGGAACAAAGCAATGAAGGGTGCTGGTATCCACTTTGGTTTGGTGATCAGGATGCAAAAGATGAACGCTCACCAGTATATGGCACAGCCTTATCTGTAGAATATTTGGCTGGTATCGATCATCCAATTGCTAAAGAAATAGTGGCCAAAGGTGCTGCTTACCTGTTGAAATGCCAAAATGCAGATGGTGGATGGGGAGGCGCAAAAGGTGTCAGTTCAAAAGTTACCCTGACAGCCAGAGCACTAAGTGCATTAAGTACATTGGATCAAATTGAGCAAAGTGTGCTGGATAAAGCCTTTGACTTTCTGTATTTAAAATATGAAACGAAAGAATTACTAAAGCCGGAACCAATCGGACTTTACTTTGCAAGGTTATGGTATTCGGAAGATATGTACAACATCACCTTTGCGCTAAACGCTTTAAATAATTACAAGAAAAAATTATCACGGACAAAAATAATAACTTAACAAACAAAACTTACTCAAATGAAACATGGACTAATCATATGTATGCTATTGATTGCATTTGGACTAAATGCACAAGATAATATTCAATGGCGCGGTACTGATCGGACAGGTATTTACCAGGAAAAAGGTTTATTAAAGGAGTGGCCGGCGGAAGGCCCCGAACTTAAATGGCACTTCAACGGACTTGGAGAGGGTCACTCTTCTGTGGCCATTAATGATGATAAAATTTATCTGACTGGAATGATTGAAGATACCGGTTATTTATATGTATTTGATCTTTCGGGCAAACTTCTAAACAAAGTTAAGTACGGCAAAGAATGGTCAAAGAACTATGTTGGACCGCGTGGCACAGTGACCGTTAACGAAGGTAGACTTTACATTATGAGCGGCCTTGGTGAACTTTTCTGTTACAAGCAAAAGGATCTGAGCCTGATCTGGAAAAAGAAAATTTTCGATGAATTTGAAGGTTCCAACATCACCTGGGGAATTAACGAAGCTCCACTGATTGTTGAGGATATGGTAGTCGCCACTCCAGGAGGAAAGAAAAACAACCTAATTGCGTTAAATAAAAAAACAGGAAAACTTATCTGGAGCACACCAGGTGAGGGCGACCTATCTGCCTATTGTTCACCCATGTACATAGAAGAATATGGTATCATTGTAACGATGACGGCCAATAACATCATTGGTGTGGATGCTAAAACAGGCGTGAAATTTTGGTCATATGAGCAAACCAACCGCTGGTCGGTGCACGCTAACACACCGATTTACAGTGATAATATGTTATTGTGTACCAGTGGATATGGCAAAGGTTCTGTGATGCTGAAAGTTACCGCTGGCGGCAAAGCCGTGCATAAAGTCTGGTTCTCAGAAAAGTTAGACAACCGTATGGGTGCCATGGTTAAAGTGGGCGACTATGCTTACGGTTCGGGGGACAAAAATCGCTATTGGTTCTGTGTAGACTGGCTTACCGGTAAAATCAAGTACGAAGCCAAAGGTATGGCTATGGGTAACATCATTTACAATGATGGCATGCTATATATGTACACCGATCGTGGTGAGGTGATACTGGCTAAAGAAAATCCGGAAAAACTGGATGTGGTTAGTCGTTTCAACATTACCATGGGTACCGCGCAGCACTGGGCACACCCAGTGATTTACAAGGGATTGCTATATGTTCGTCATGGCGATACTTTAATGGCTTATAACCTCAAGTAAAAGTGAAAGATAATAAAATCGTCCAAATCATTACGCTGTCAACCGTATTGTTATATGCAGGCCTGATTCTTGGGTGGCACCTTATGCCATCCAGGACTGACTTCAGCATTCAGGCACCCGGTGCCGATAACCGTCCGGAAGGGCTGACGCGCTCAACAAACGATGTCAAAATCGGTGAGTTTTTCATGCGTTATGAGGTGGCTGCTTCTTCCCTCACGGGAAAATGGACCCGCTTTAGAGGCTCATCCAATACGAATATCATTAAAACACCCGAAGCCATCAATGTAGCTCCGGGTGACTATCCGGAAATATGGAGTGTGGAAACCGGGGAAGGTCATGCCTCACCTGTCATTTACAATGGGAAAGTGTATTTCCTGGATTACGATGAAAAACTAAGTTCGGATGCCTTGCGTTGTTTTGCCCTTGACACGGGAAAAGAACTCTGGCGTCGATGGTACCGGGTACCAATTAAACGCAACCACGGCTTTTCAAGGTCGATACCGGTAATCACGGACGAGTACATCATCACCATTGGCCCGGAAGGCCATGTGATGTGCTGTGATCCGGAGAATGGCGACATGCGTTGGTCTTTGGACATGCAGAAAGAATATGAAACTGAGGTGCCTTTCTGGTACACCGGGCAATGTCCGTTGGTGGATAACGATGTTCTGATCCTGGCTCCTGCCGGTAAAAAGGCTTTGATGACCGGCCTGAATTGCCATACCGGGGAAACGCTCTGGACCACGCCCAACACACCCGCACTCAAAATGTCACATTCATCTATAATGCCGATGACCCTAAATGGCGTCAAAAATTATGTGTATGTGGGCATTGGTGGTATCTGCGGGGTATCTGCCGAAGTAAACAAGGAAGGCAAGTTGCTTTGGCATACAAATAGTTGGCAACCATCAGTAGTAGCTCCCTCGCCTGTGCAAGTGGCGGACAATCGCTTTTTTATGACTGCCGGTTATGGTTCGGGCGGTGTAATGATAGAGGTTAATAAATCGGGCGGTACATGGAATACTGTAGTGCTGGACAAATACAAGCCTAATGCAGGCTTATCGAGTGAACAGCAATCTCCGATATTCTACGATGACATGTTAATCAGCGTTATGCCGAAAGACGGCGGACGACTGAGAGGCAAACTGGTTTGCTATTCACCGGATGATTTACACACGCCGTTGTGGACCTCGGCAGCGGACGAAAAATTCGGACTCGGCCCATATCTTATCATCAATAACTTCCTTTTTGCATTTAAGGATGACGGTGAGCTGTATGTATATCAGTTTGAAGGCAAGAGTATGAAACTCCTGAAGAAGCAAAGCATCATGGATGGCCGGGATGCCTGGGGGCCGATGGCTTATGCCGACGGGATGCTGATTGTAAGGGATGCACACACGGTAAAATGTCTTAAAATTATCTAGTTATGGACAAAACAATAAAGGTGACCGTTAATATGGTGATTTTCCTGATTGTAATCGGGTTTATCATTTATATGCTTCGACCGGTTAGCGATGAAAAACAAACACTGATTCAAAATCCTGCTATGCAAAATTTCGATAGCGATTATAAACAGCGTGCAAGCATTCTGGTCAAAGACAGTGTAATCGCGTTTGAGCTGCATGGAACGCGCCTTTATGTCGCAGGCCGGGAATCTATCAGCATCTATAATCTGAGAGGTGAACTGGTTTCTTCATTTAGAATTAAGCCTGAGGCCAGGGATATTGAAATCAGTCACAAAAGCCTTTTTGTTCTTTACCCGGCACACATCGAAAACTACTCGTTAACTGGAGATTCCCTAAACGCCTGGGATGCCTGCAGTGAGCTATCGGATTATACGGCATTTACACTGACAAAAGACTTTGTTTATGTAAGCGATGTGGGTCATAAGAACATCTGCAAATATACGCGGGAAGGTAATTTCGTGCAGTTCATCGAGAGCCCGGATAAGTTTATTACGCCGAGTCATTTCTTTGATATCACAAATAAAAACGACACCATTTATTGTACCAACCCGGGCAGACACCGGATTGAATCCTACACCCTAAAAGGGGACTTTATTGCCGCATTCGGACGTGCAGGCAGTGAGGCCGGCTCATTTGCCGGTTGTTGCAATCCTTCTTACATCCATTTTGACGGACAGGGACGCCTGCTTACTTCCGAAAAAGGGAATCCCCGAATAAGCCATTACAATCGGTCAGGCACCTTTAATAAGGTTTTACTGAATCACAGCCTTTTGGGCGGTGGACACCTTCCTTACCAGCTCAAGACCTTTGATGACAAGCTGGTCACCGCTGTAAAAAATAAGATAAAAGTCTTTGAGCTAAAGAATCAATAAAGCATGAATACGAAAAAGATATCCAGACAGAAGTTTTTTCAACTCAGCGGCACCTTCCTGGCCGGAGCAAGTATTATCGCAACGAGTTCCTGGCTGTTGCTGAATAGAAATAAAGGAGACGTGCCATGTATTAACACATTGGCTGATTCGAAATGCACCAAATGTAAAGTTAAAAACTGTCCTTTGCGTAAGGGCGTGACAATCTAAGGAAGATGGAAAAAGATAACACACATAAAAGTCCGATTGAACGCCGGAAATTTGTAAAAATGCTGGGTTCCGTAGTTGCAGGCGGGTCAATTCTGGCTGCCACGGGCGTTTTTTTCAGTAAGTTAAGAACCGGAGAAGAAACCCATTACTGGCAAATTGATCCGCAAAAGTGCACCCATTGTGGCAAATGCGAAACCGACTGCGTGCTGACAGTGTCGGCCGTGAAATGTTTTCATGCCAATAAGATATGTGGCTATTGCGATTTATGCGGTGGCTACTACCGCTCCAACGTCAAGGATTTAAACACGGCAGCCGAAAACCTGATGTGCCCCACCGGTGCCATTCAGCGTAAGTTCGTCGAGGATCCGTATTTCGAATATAAGATAGACGAGGATTTATGCAATGGATGCGCCAAGTGCGTTAAGGGCTGTACTTCCTTTGGCAATGGCTCACTTTACCTGCAGATAAAACGTGATTTGTGTGTCGATTGTAACGAATGTCAAATCGCAAAGGTTTGTCCATCCATTGCCATCACAAGGGTTCCACTTGCACAAGCCTATAAATTGAAAGGATAAATGAAGCGAATTAGCACGATATTTATGAGCCTGTTACTTGTCGCCATTTCCGGCGCACAGAATCTGGACAGGTTCCCGAAACCAGATTTTGAATCGGGTTACCAATACCCGGAAAAACTTTATGCCCTGCCTAATGAGCAACTATGGCTCTTCATTGACGTTTTTTTGTTGGTGGGGCTGATGAGTTTCGTCGCCTGGGCGATCCTCAATAAACAAAAACGCAAACCTATTATATGGGTATCGGTAATTTCTGTGGCCTATTTTGGATTTTTTCGCAGCGGATGCGTGTGCAGCATCGGCTCCATTCAGAATGTGGCCTTGGCATTTGCCGATTCCTCCTATATAATCCCGGTGTCAGTATTCCTGTTTTTCATTCTGCCCATCGCATTTGCCCTCTTATTTGGCCGTGTCTTTTGTGCAGGAGTATGCCCTTTCGGGGCTTTGCAGGAGTTGGTGAACATCCGAAACTACCGGCTATCGAAATCCGTCACAGCCGTACTCGGGGTCATCCCCTGGCTGTACCTTATTTTCGCAGTTTTATATGCGGTTACTCGTACCAGCTTCATCATCTGCCTTTACGATCCCTTCATCGGCATTTTTAGATTAGGTGGCGATTTTGGTTTGATCCTGTTCGGAGCCTTACTGTTAATTGCCTCTATATTTACAGGGCGTCCTTTCTGTCGCTTCCTGTGCCCGTACGGTGCCTTACTAAGCTTATTTTCAAAGGTATCCATATGGAAGATACAGATCACGAAAAAAGAATGCATCAACTGCGATTTATGCCACAATGCCTGCCCGGTTGATGCCATCAGGCCGCCATATGAAAACAAGCTGAAGGAAGACCGGATGCAGGGTGTGAAACGCCTGCTGATGTACTTCCTGGTTTTACCGCTGATCATTGGCACCTCGGCCTATGTATTGCGACAGTTTAGTCCGGGCTTAAGCAAATCGCACAAAGATCTGAAACTATACAATATGGTAATGGAACAGGAACGCAATCCGAAGGATATGATTACGGTGGAACTGGAGGCCTTTTACATTGGTGGTGGCGACATCGAAGCACTCAAAAACAAAGTGCAAGTAGTCAAACAGGATTTTAGATTTTACGGAACCATTGCCGGCGCATTCATTGGTTTAGTGCTCGGATTAACCTTAATCAATTTGTCGATTAAACGATCCAGAAAAACCTACGAAATAGAACATAACGATTGTGTGGCATGCGGAAGATGCTTCAGCTATTGTCCACAAAATACCTTCCTTAATCTTAAATATACGGGAAAATGAAACAAAAAATATATAGAAATATAGCCATTGTATCGGCCATTTTTATAATCACCCTGGCAATAATGCTGATCACCAATTATTTCACGGTGAAAAAAGTATCGCCCCTGCAAACACAGGTAGTGGAAACTTTAAAACAATTGAATGACCAGAATGCAGGTAATACAGAATTACAGGAGCAAATTCGTCAGCTCGACTTAATGGCTCGCAAAGCTTATTTTATCAGCATGGATCATCTGAAGAACGGTACATACATGCTATTGGGCATGATGGCCGTATTCATCGTCTGTGCCCGACTGTACTTTACGCATTTTAAAGATGTACCGGATAAAAAATTGGATCCGATTGATGAATGGGCCATAAAATCCCAGGCACGTAAATATGTAAATTTCGGTGCCATTGGCTTAGCGGCCATCGCATTGATCTTTATTGTAAGTAGCATGCCGTTTATGAAGGCTTCCAACCAAAAAGAGAAACAGACGCTAGTGGCACAGGCGAGCGAAGAACCGGCTTCGGAACAAACCGAGGTTCAGGAGGAAGCAGCTCCGACAGAAAGCGTTTCTGTTACAAAAACGAATGAAAGTGACGAAACAGTGAATTCCGAAGAAACACAAACTGAAGAAAAAGCGCCTGACGCACCTAAAGCTGAAGAACCTGCTATACCCGGAGAAGTAAACGAAGTGGCGGAGGCTGAGAAAAACACGGAAGCACCTGTGAAGGAGACGAAAAAAAATACAGTCACAGAGGAAGTAAAACCGGAAGAAAGCCCTGAACCGGAAAAAACAGTGCCGGTCAATAAAACGAACAGCAATGCCTTCCGGGGAAACAAATCAAACGGCATCTCACTAGCTAAAAAACTGCCAATGAAATGGGATCTGGCCAATGGCACCAACATCGCCTGGCACACCAAAATAAATGGTAAAGGCCAAAGTTCACCGGTCATTCATGGCAATAAAATTTTCATTACCTGTGGTGATGAAAAGGCCCGGGAATTATTTTGTTACGATCTGAATACTGGTAAAAATCTTTGGACCTTCAATGTTACCGGTATATCCGGTTCGCCAAACCAGGTACCTGAAACCACAGATGATACCGGCCTGGCATCAGCCAGTGTGGCTACGAACGGCAAGCAGGTTTGCGCAGTTTTTGGCACAGGTGATCTGGTATGTACCGACATGGATGGCAATAAACTGTGGGCTAAAAACCTGGGCGTGCCGGATAACCACTATGGTTATGCTTCTTCCCTGCTCATTTTCGACAATAAGCTTTTTATACAATACGACAATAACGACGTTCAGAAAGTGATGGCCCTCAACCCTGCAAGCGGCGATGTAATCTGGAGCAAAGACCGTAAAGAAAGAATTACCTGGAGTTCACCGATGATTGCCGATGTAAATAACGGGCATCAGTTGGTATTGATGGGTAACCCGGGTATTACGGGTTATGATCCTGCCAGCGGTGACCAACTCTGGCGAGTTGAATGCCTGATGGGTGAAGTAGGTGCCAGTGCATGTAGCATGGACGGGGTAATCTTTGGAGCCAGCGAATATGCTAAAATGGTGGCCATAAACGGCACCGATGGATCGGTCTTGTGGGAGTCAATGGACTACCTGCCGGAAGTAGCCAGTCCGGTGGCCACCAAAACCAACCTCTTCATTGCCACAAGCTATGGCGTGGTGGCCTCCTTTGATCCGAAAACCGGAGAACTCAAAAAAGAGCATGAAACCAATGCTGAATTTTATTCTTCTCCGATTCTGGCTGAAGGAAAGATGTACATCATCAGCAACGACGGTACCATGCACATATTCAAAGCCGATGATGAATTTGCCTTGCTGGATGCGTTTGCCACAGGTGAAAACACATACGCCACGCCAGCTTTCATAGACGGGCGAATTGTGGTCAGAACCGATAATAGTATTTACTGCGTAAAGGTCAATTAACATGAGTAATTGTACATGTGAGAATAACGACAAGCTGAGTCACGATGAAGTGATGGCAAAAATGGATGCCATCATCAAACACGTGGGCACATCCCGCAAGGTGATCATTCCTTTATTGCAAGCGATACAGGATGAATTCAACTACCTGCCCGGGGAAGCCATCGAACGCATCTATGAAAAAACAGAAATCGACCGGGCACAGCTCATCAGCGTATCTACATTTTATTCGCAATTCCGCCATATACCCTATGGCAAGCACCTGATAAAAGTGTGTGCCGGTACGGCCTGCCATGTAAAAGGTGCCAACAACGTCTATGATTCCTTCGTGCGCGAGTTAAAGATCGAGGAAGGTAGTATTACCACCGACGATCAGCTTTTTTCCATTGAAAAAGTAGCCTGTCTGGGCTGCTGCACATTGGCACCCGTGGTACAAATTGACGACAAGATATACGGACATGTGGCTCCGGGTAAGGTCGGTGAAGTTATGACAGCGTTCCTTGAAACTTCAGAAGCAAAGGATGACAAGTCGGGTAAAACTAAAGATTATAAAGTAGTCGGCGAGGTGCGTTTGGGCATGGGATCGTGCTGCCAGGCCAGCGGGTCATCAGATATTTACAAGGAACTTGTTAAGAAATCTGATGAATTGGGCATCCGGGTAGATATTAAGTCGGTGGGTTGCGTGGGCGTTTGTAATCAGGTGCCCTTGATTGATGTGGTATTGGAAGATGGGGCAGTGAAACGTTATCCCAATGTGAATGCTTCCGAAATTAAGGAGATTCTGCACCACCATTTTAAGCCGGGCAGCCTGTTTAAGCGTTTTAAGAACAGCGTGATCAACCGGGTCGACACTTACCACACCGACACTACATGGGACAACGTGGTGTGGAAATCGGAAAATGAACGCACCGGATTGATTGATAGTTTCTTATCGGAACAAAAACACATTTCTACTGAGGGGTATGGTTTTCTGGCGCCACTCGATCTGGATGAATACATTCATCATCAGGGCTTTGGATCCTTGAAAAAAGTAATTTCAGAAAAAACACCCGCTCAAGTGGTTCAGGAGGTGCTCACCAGCGGTATTCGGGGACGCGGTGGTGGTGGTTTCCCTACCGGCGAGAAAATGAAGATTGTAGCTTCGGCCGACAAAACGGATAAATATTTAATTTGCAACGGTGACGAGGGCGACCCGGGAGCGTTTATGGACCGGATGATTTTAGAGTCCTACCCCTACCGCGTAATCGAGGGTATGGCCATTGAAGCTTTTGCAGTGGGAGCCACAAAGGGTATTTTTTATATCCGCGCCGAGTACCCTCTGGCGGTGCAACGGATCAAACGCGCACTGGAATTATGTAAGGAACGAAACCTGATCGGAGATAAGATTTTGGGCAGTGATTTTTCATTTGATATATCTGTTTTTGAAGGTGCCGGAGCCTTTGTGTGCGGTGAAGAAACCGCTTTAATCACATCCATTGAAGGCGACAGAGGGTTTCCGAAACAGAAACCCCCTTTCCCGGCAGTGAGTGGTTTAAATGGCATGCCTACCCTGGTCAATAATGTGGAAACATTAAGCCAGATCCCTTATGTCATTCGTAACGGGGCTGCCCATTACGCGGAAACAGGCACCGAAAACAGTAAAGGCACAAAAGTATTTGCCCTGGCCGGAAAAATAAAAAACGGCGGACTGATTGAAGTGCCCATGGGCATCAGCCTGAACCAGATTATAGAAGAAATTGGCGGTGGCGTAGAAGGCGGAGAAAAACTGAAAGCAGTGCAGATAGGAGGACCTTCAGGCGGCTGTATTCCAGCTCATTTATGCGATATACCCGTGGATTTTGATTCTTTCAAACAGATGGGTGCGATGATGGGTTCCGGCGGGCTTGTGGTGCTGAGTGAAAGCGACTGCATGGTGGATGTGGCCCGCTACTTTTTAAGTTTTACCTGCGAGGAATCCTGTGGCAAATGCACCTTCTGCCGTGTGGGCATTCGTCGCATGCTCGACATCCTGGATCGTATTTGCAGCGGCCAGGCTAAAATGGAGGATATCGACAAGCTGGAAAATCTGGCCCACAATGTGAAGAAATCATCGCTCTGCGGTTTGGGAAAAACGGCACCGAATCCGGTATTGACCACCTTAAAGTATTTCCGCGAAGAATACAAAGAACATATTCATGGACTATGCAAAACAGGTAAATGCAAGGACATGATGCAATATGTGATCACGGACGACTGTGTGGGATGCACCAAATGTGCGAAAGCATGTCCGGTTGATGCCATTGCCTATGCACCTTATGAAGTGCACGATATTGATCAGGAAGCATGTGTTAAATGCGGCTTGTGCGTAGATGAATGTGAATTTGACACCATTAAAAAAGTGCCGGTTAAAGAAGACGTATATGCAAATAACAATTAATGATAAAACCCTGGAGGTAAAAGCCGACGAATCGTTGCTTGAGATTGCCCGGCGGGAAGGATTCGAAATCCCATCTCTCTGCCACTCCAAAGAAGCGAAACATAAATCGTCGTGTATGGTTTGTGCGGTCAAAGATGTAACCCGGGGACAGATTATTCCATCCTGCACCAGTAAGCCGACGGAAGGGATGCTAATTGATACACAAAGTGAGGAAGTGAAGCAGGTCCGGACCATGTCTCTTGAACTCTTGTTAAGCGACCACCGGGCAGATTGTGAAGCGCCCTGCTCGATGGTTTGTCCGGCTCTATTGGATATCGAACGTATGCTTGACTACTATGACAAGGGACAGAAGAAAGAAGCCTTAGGCCTTGTTAAGCATGCCTTTGATTTACCGAAGCTGGCTTGTGAGGATTGCAAAGCTCCTTGCGAAAAAGCTTGCCGACGCGGAAACGTTGATGCACCGGTGGCGATCCGAGAGATTATCAAGGAATTGGCGAGTACACTTGATGCCACAGCCATACCTGAAATAAAAAATATGGAAATTAATAAGAAACTCTTTCAGTCGCGCTTAGGTCGTTTTTCCGACAGCGAAAAGAGACGCCTGAAGGAAACGGTTTCCACCCCCTCCAATTGCCTGCATTGCGCCTGCGCCGGTAAATCCGGCTGTCAATTAAGAACGCATGCCACTTCGCACCAAATTAAACGACCCGGCTTTGACATTGGTACCGAATTGCAGGTGATGTCTAAAATCCAGGTGAATGAAACGATGTACTTCGAACAGGCAAAATGTATTCGCTGTGGCTTATGCGTGTATAACAGTGACAACGGATTTACCTTCAAAAACAGAGGTTTTGGCATGGAGGTGCATCTGCCCGAAGAGAACAGGGAAAACATCCCAGTTGAGCTGGCAACGCTTTGCCCGACAGGAGCTATATATGTAGTGGAGAATTAAAAATGAGAATTATGAACCGTTTTATCTGTATAGGATTAATCCTGATCACCTGTATTGCCTGCGAGCGCCATTCGGAGGATTCTGGTTCGGTAGATGACCATAACTGGAAACTGTTCCGGGGCAATACCAGGCTGAATGGTTATGTAGAGAAATATTTACCGGAGGAACCAGTATTGCTGTGGACTTTTAAAGGAGGTAAACGAACGGTTTCTTCTCCTGTGATCGACAACGGAACCACCTATTGGTGCGACCGGAAAGGCTTAATAAATGGTGTGGATATTAACGGTAAGCTATCTTTCTCCTACAACCTGAACACATCGGTAGAAGCTACACCGATGATACATGATTCGATTTTGTACATTGGACGTATTGACGGCTACTTAACGGCGCTTTCTTTAGCAAATAAAGATACAGTCTGGAATTATGAAACCCTTGGTCAGATTTCAGCCTCGCCCAACATTGCCCAATTAAAAAACGGGGCGAACATTCTCTTCGGCAGCTACGACAATTATTTTTACTGCCTGAATCACGAAAACGGCCAGCTGGTCAATAAATTTGAATCGGGCTACTACATTAATGGTGCGGCTGCACTGAAAGGCAATCATGTGTTGTTCGGGGGCTGTGATGCCTGGCTGCGAATTATCAATTACCGAACCGGTATACCCACTGACTCTCTGCTGCTGGATGCCTACCTCCCCTCTTCTCCGGCCATTATGGGCAAATACTGTTATATAGGTGATTACACCGGAAACGTATATGAAATTCTGTTGTCAAAAGGCAAGATAGCAGGTTCAAAAAAAATAAGAGAACCGGAATCGGATAATGAATCCTTTGTGTCCATTCCAGCCGTCAGTTGCAAGAGCGTTTATATATATGCCGGAGACCGTCACCTACTTTCCATCGACCGCGAAACAGGTAAAACCAACTTTAAATACATGCTAAAAGGCGATGTGGGTGACAGCGCACCGGTGGTTAGTCGCAATAAACTAATTGTATGCACCAAAGACGGTATTGTATCAATTCTTGATAATAAAACGGGTGAACTCCTGTGGGAATATGACACCGGCGAACAGATTGTGGCCTCACCGGCCGTTATTTCAGATCACTTTATGATATTAACCACCAAAGGCACCCTTTTCTGCTTTGGTAAAAAAACAGATAGAACATAAAACAATGCGTATAATAAGGTTAACAGACATTCATCTTAGCTACCAGGACGGTGACAAACGTGTTAATACGGTTCTTAAAGGACTGAATCTGGAAGTGAACAACGGCGATTTTGTGGCTGTAAAAGGGGCTTCCGGCTCCGGAAAAACAACCCTGCTGTCCATTCTGGGAACACTGCTTCGGGCGGACAGTGGCTCCTACATTCTGGATGATAAAGAAATATCAGGCACACCAATCGATCTGTATAAACTGCGCAACGAGAAAATTGGCTTTGTGTTTCAAGATCATCGCCTGCTGCCCCAGTATTCAGCCCTGGAGAATATCTTGTTGCCGGTGATGGCTTATCATTCCGAAGCACCGCAATCCTATATTGACTATGCGCATGAGCTAATGAAACTGACACGAATTGAGCAGGTGGCCAATCAGTACCCACAGCACTTGTCAGGTGGAGAGGCTAGCCGTGTGGCCGTATGCCGGGCTTTAATAATGAAACCTTCAATTCTGCTCGCTGATGAACCAACCGGGCAGCTGGATATGGAGAACGCCCTTAACATTGTGGCCTTGCTTTCCGAAGTTAATCAGGCTTTAAACACCACCATCCTTATGGTAACCCATTCCGATGAAATGGCAAAGGCCGCAAAACAAATTGTGACACTTAAAAATGGCGTACTACATTGAAAACAAGCGAACTCATAAAAAAGAATATCCGTTTCTTTGCCCGTTACTTTAAACTGGTGGGGCTGGCTGTTCTCATATCCACGGCCGTGATTGCAGGAAGCCTGATCATTGGTGACTCGGTGCGCAGTAGCCTGGTTAATCAGGTAACTGAACGATTAGGCAATACGGAAACGGTCATCTTTGCGCATAATGCCTATCTGGAAGAAGCCTTTACGGAAGAGCCTTTGTTTGAATCCTCTGCAAGGGGCGTACTGCTCAGCAATGGATTTATCTCGCTAAACGGAGCCCTGCTTCCAGTAATGGTATGGGGTGTGAATGACCTGAACATTAATAAAGGCCAGGCCCTTATTAATACGGCCTTATCAAATGAGTTAAACCTGCAGAAAAATGAATCGCTGGTACTGCGATTGCCGGCACCGGGGCTTGTGCCATCCGGCTCTCTATTTGTAACGGAAACGTATACGACAAGCTTGCGCCTGGAGTTTAAGGGCACCCTTGATGTATCATCCGGTGGTAATCTCAGCTTACTCAATGAGCAACGGCTTCCCCTGAATATCTTCGTAAACCGCCATGAGCTGGCAGAGACCATGGAAGTGCCCGGAAAAGTAAACCTGATCCTTTCGGACAAAATAATTGGATCGGATGAACTGAACAAGGCTTGGCATCATGAATTATCCGGCCTGTCCGTGCAGCAGAAAGAAGGATTCACGGAATTAAGATCAGACCGGATATTTTTGCAATACGAAATATTGGAAACCCTTGGCCGGACAAACCCCGGACTTAATAGGATGTATTCTTATCTGGGCAACTCAATTTATTCAGAATCGGGTTCCATCCCCTACTCCTTCGTTACGGCCATGGATGAATACAAGGGAGAAAAGCTGTTGACCCAGGAAGTGATCTTATCGGATTATTCGGCTAAACGACTGAAAGTAAAGGTAGGCGATGAAATATGGATAAGCTTTTATACCTCTCAGGACTTTAAAACGCTGGTGACGGATTCGTTGCGGCTAAGGGTTAAAAACATAGTGCCTTTAACCCGGTTAGTAGCCGACACAGCTCTAAGCGCCAACTTTCCGGGCATTTCGGATGTGGAGTCGTGCACGGCATGGGACAGTGATTTGCCCATTGATATGGACCTTATCACTGAAGAGGATGAGCACTACTGGGAGCTATATCATTCCGCACCCAAAGCTATTTTATCGTATAAGGCAGTGGCTGATTTATGGGGCAACACCTACGGACATGCCACTGGAGTGCGAATTACGGGGGGCGCACCGGATTTGTCCGGTTTAAAAGCCTCCATGTTTGGTGTTCAGATTGTACACCCCAGGGAATCCGGGATTTATGCAGCCAAAAACGGAGTTGATTTTGCAGGCTTATTTATGGCCCTAGGTTTTTTCATTATCCTGGGAGCAATCCTACTTATGATTGTACCGATGACGGAAATGATTCACAAAAGAAAATATGAGCTTGAACTATTGAAAGCCCTGGGTTATACGGTCAAACGGATCCGGTATTTGTTGTGGATGGAGTCAGCACCGATGGTGATGTTGTCTGCTATGGCAGGTGTTATCACAGGCCTTCTTTACACCTCACTAATTATCTGGCTGTTAAACTCATTTTGGCAAGGTGCTACGCACACAAGCAGCCTTTCGGTTTATTCAAACGTATTTACATTGGCGATGGCCTTTTTCATTGGTATTGTACTCTCTTTATTTATTTTACACCTGGTGATTTCAAGACATGTGAGGGATAAAGAGTCGCAGGGCCGAGGATTGGGTAGGCCTAGGGTTGATATGCGGTTTAGTAAGAAATTGGCGAGCCTGATAATTGCTGGTATATTGACTTTATCCATAGCGGTCTACAACTTGTTTTTTGTAAGTTCTGTGGCGCTTTTCGCCATTACAGGTATATTGCTGTTGCTTACCTTTGCTTTGTGGGGCCATAATATTATTTGCAAAAAAGGAAACGCTACGGAAAACGCCTTTAGGCAAAACAAAATGATCTGGCGAGCGCTTTTTGCCAATAAAAATCAGGCCGTTCTATCTTACCTCTCTCTGGCCATAGGTGTATTCATTGTATTTTCAGTTGGATTAAACCGTCAGGACTTCAATAATCCGTCAAAGCTCACCCAGGCCACAGGGGGGTATGATTTATGGTGTGAATGTGCCATCCCGGTCTATCACAACATGAATACCGAAGAAGGCAAAGAAAAGCTTAACCTGTTGAGCTTATCCGGTGAGCCCGAAATTCTTCAATGCCTTCGTTATAAAGCCGATGAAGCCAGTTGCCTGAATCTGAATAAAGTGATCACTCCTACTGTATTAGGTGTAGACATGAGGCAATTATTTGAAAGCGAGATCGGTCTCACAAATAACATATATGAAGCTGACAGGCAGGAATTACTAAAACAATTGCAAGAGGTTAATGAGGGTGTGTATCCTGTTCTGGTTGACGCCACCGTACTTCAATGGAGTCTGGTCAAAAACCTCGGCGACACCATTTATTACACTGGGAGTAATGGACAAGAAGTAGCTGTTCAACTAGTTGGCACTCTGCCAAACACCATTTTCCAGGGGCATGTATTGATGGACAAGAAAGTGTTTTCAGAAATCTGGCCCGATATTACAGGTAGTGAAGTCTTTCTTTTAAACACAGAGCCGGATGCAGTCGACAGGACAAAAACATTCTTATCACAAGCCATGTATGAGTATGGTGTGCGCGTTAATACCACAAACGCTCGCTTGGCGCAATTCAATACGGTCACAGATACCTACCTGACTATTTTTATGACATTGGGTGGAATCGGTTTGTTAATTGGTATCATGGGGTTTGTAATTGTAATCCGAAAGAATCTGGGTGTGCGGCAATATGAGATTGAAATGTATGCGCGGCTGGGTTTCAGCATACATAAAACGAAACAGATCCTTTACCGCGAAAACATTCCGGTACCATTGTATGCTATTGTGACCGGGCTCATCAGTGCAATTATTAGTATAGGCTCCAATTATACAAACGTTGGTTTATCTGTCTGGATTATGGCACTCATACTGACAGGTTTATTTATGCTCTTAACACTTACTTATATCAAGCGTGTGGTGCAACGTGAAGTACAACGAAATTATAAATAGTATGAAGGTCGTTTTTATTATACCGGGAGTTGGTGATTCATTTTATTGCGGCAATTGCATGCGCGATAACTTGCAGGCTTCGGCGCTTCAAAAACAAGGCCATGAGGTAATTGTGGTGCCTTTGTACCTGCCCCTTAACAAACACAGCTTCCAAACGAAAAGTCCTATCTTCTTTCCTGCCACAACCTTTTATCTAGCGCAGAAATTATTCAAACGCATAAGTATGCCTTCATGGCTGGAGCGATTGACGGGGTCAGAATCCATGTTAAAAATGGCTTCATCCATGTCGGGCACCACTTCTGCCAAAGGCATGGAGAGCATGACCCTTTCTATGATACACGGGGAAGATATGGTTTTTCAAAAAGAAGTGGAGCGAATGATTAACTGGTTAAACCAGGATGAAAAGCCGGACATTATTCACCTTTCAAGCTCTCTACTTATCGGCATTGCAAAGGCCATCAAAGAAAAAATGAATACTCCTGTGGTATGCTCGCTGCAGGACGAAGAAGTGTGGTTAGACAGTATGAAGGAAAAATATGCCCGTACAGCCTGGGACAGTATTAATGAGAACCTGCGTTACGTGGATCAGTTGGTGACCACAAGTAACTTTTATAAAGGAATCGCAGAAGAAAGACTGCCGGATGCGAAAGATATAGAAGTGGTTTATCCGGGTATTAACACGGACAATTACAAGGAATCGAAGGCCATCGGACATAAAGTGATCGGTTATTATTACCGCCTTAACAAAGAAAACGGACTGGATATTTTGGCAAAGGCTTTTGTAAACCTGAAAAAGAAAGACAGCATTCCAGGTCTAAAACTAAAAATCGGCGGAGGGTATACCGATCATGACAAGAAATTTGTGAAAGAGGTCAGGCAAATTCTGGCTCCGGTAATGTATGACGTGGAGTTCATGGAGGATTATTCAATGGCCGATCATGCCTCTTTTTACAGTTCTATTTCTGTTATCTCCGTTCCCCTGACCTTTGAAGAAGGTGTGGGTTTATACATCTGTGAAGCCTTTGCGTCAGGAGTTCCTGCAGTGGCTCCAGCGACTGGCTCTTTTCCGGAGATCATTGATGAAGCAGGTATCTTATACTCACCAAATACTCATGAACAACTGGCCAATGCACTGGAAAAATTCATGAACGATGATCAACTCTATCAGGATGCAGTTTTAAAAGCGAAGAACAAAGCCTCCAGACTTTATAACGATAAAACACTGGGCCACAAACTGCAAGAGCTCTATAAAAATATAATTATTAACGACTAACTATAAAGACAATGAAAAGAATAAACACATTAAAATTCAGCTTTTTAGCTATTATAATTACTTGTCTGGCCATCCAGAACATAAACGCACAAGATCAGTATGGCTGGCGCGGCCCTAATCGTGACGGGGTATATCCGGACACGAAATTACTAAAGGAATGGGGAATGGAAGGCCCTGAATTATTATGGGAAACCATGGATGCCGGTAAAGGGTGGTCCAGTCCGGTTATTGTGGATAACCGTTTATACATCACCGGAATGAATGAGGACGAGACAAAAGAAACTTTCTCAGCCTACTCATTGGAAGGTGAAAAAATCTACGAAACAGAATACGCCAATCCATGGAACAGGTCGTACCCGGATACGAGAACCACACCTACCATAGTAGGCAACAAAGCCTATATGGTCAGCGGTATGGGAGAAGTGGTTTGCATCGGCACCAAAAAGGGAGATATCATTTGGAAAGTGGACGGGATCGCAGAATACGGTGCAAAGCCTAACCGATTTGGTATTGCCGAAGCCCCCCTTGTATACGACGACAAGGTTATCTTCTGTCCGGGAGGAGAAAAAGCATCCATGATTGCCCTGAACCGCAAAAATGGAGACCTTATCTGGAAAAGTGATACACTCACCGGCACCACCAACTACGTATCGCCTTTATTAATTGAATACAAAGGCATTAAACAGATCATCGGCATTGTAGGTGAAAGCATTTTCGGTGTCGATCCAGACAACGGGGAGATGATGTGGTCATTTGAGGACTGGGGCGAGGACAAAAAATCAAGAGGATCCGGTAAAACGGCCACGAACACACCGTTGTACAGGGATGGTCAGATTTTCATGTGTAATGGCTACAATCTGAATGCATATATGCTGAAGTTAAGTGATAACTGTAAATCAGTCACCAAACTATGGAAGAACAGTGATTTGGATACCCACCACGGCGGATTTGTGGTAGTAGATCAGACCATTTACGGATCTAACTGGTTGAGTAATGCCACCGGTAACTGGGTGGCCGTTGACTGGGAAAGTGGCGAAACAAAGTACGAAACCACTTGGGAAGGCAAAGGCAAAGGCTCTGTTATTACCGCCGACGGCATGTTGTACTGCTTTGATGAAAAAAGAGGTTATGTGGGATTGGTGCCAGTTACACCGGAAAAGTTCGAAGTGAAGAGCGAGTTTAAAATCACAAAAGGTGAAGGTCCTTTCTGGGCACACCCTGTGATTAACGACGGTATTCTATATATCCGTCACGGAAACGCTTTGATGGCCTACTCCATCAGCAAATAAACCAAAACATTAAGCGTCTTTAACAATGGAATTTTTACAAAAATATAATCCGTATAAGCTTATCCTGATTAGCTTGCTTGGCGCCTTGCTCATCACCTATCCAAATTTTACTCAGCTTCCCTGGAAGCTGAGTTACCTGGAGGGCATTGAACGAACAAAGCATATTAACTTTTCGATTATCCGCTATGTATTTTTCACCGTACTGGCAGGTATTCTCTTTCATCTAAACCTGAAAAAGATACCTACGCCCATTTTTGGAAGACGATTAATGCTTAACCTGGCTGTATGTGCCATTTCGTATTTGGGCTATGTGCTCATCTCTTATTCCTATTGTACATTCGTGGATTGCTTCGGCAGCATACTGATTTTTCAGTTCTTTTTCATCTGCATGCTGGCCTCTTTTATTGGCCATGTTTATCACATGTATAAAGATCAGCGCAAGACAGAGCAGGAAATAGAGCAACTGAAAATAGAAAACCTGAAAAGCCGATGCAACGCTTTATCCAATCAGATTAATCCGCATTTTTTCTTCAATTCGTTGAATAGTATCACCGCACTGGTACGAAAAAAGAATGATGAAAAGACGATTGAATTCGTTAATAAACTATCCGATATGTTCAGATATATCTTAAACAGTGAAAATAAAGGTCTGATTACGTTGGCTGAAGAGCTTGAATTTGTATCTTCATTCCGGTATTTGATGGAAGTACGTTTTGCAAACAAACTGGATTTTCAAATAAATATAGCTGAAGACGGAAAAAGTTTAAAACTACCGAGTTTATCCATCTTGCCGATAATCGATAACGTGGTGGTACATAACACTATTGACAGTGAGCACAGAATGGTGGTTAACATCGTTTTAAACAAAGACAATGAACTGGTAATCAGCAATCCGATATATCCGAAATTATTGGCGGATAAAACCAATGGTACCGGACTTAAAAATCTGGAAAACCGCTTTCAAATACTGATGAATAAAAAAATTGTAGTGACGGATGATGGCCATACCTTTACCGTCACTTTACCTCTAAAGCATTAAGTCAATGAAACCGGCATGGCCGGAGCAAAGAATTGGGCACAAAACCCCTCCTGCGTAAGAGGGTGGTTCATAATTGCCATTTACACTTGTTATCCGTATTTTGTTAATTTTAAACAGATAAATCTATCTTGATTAGGTATTAACATACAAGAGGATGATTAAAAACTCGGAGACTATATGTTTCTTAGTACGTAATCATTTGTCTTGATACTTTTATCTTGATACTAATTAGAGTATATGAAAGTATTAATTGTTGAAGATGAAACAGTAGCCTATGAAAACCTGGCCGAAATACTCAAAAAAACTGATCCATCCATTGTAATCCTTGGTAATACGGAAAGCATCCAGCAAACAATCAATTGGTTCAATACAAAGGATACACCAGATTTAATATTTATGGACATTCACCTGTCCGACGGCAATGCCTTTGCTATCTTTCAGCACATTACCCTGGAGATTCCAGTTATTTTTACAACTGCCTTTGATAACTATGCCATTGATGCTTTTAAGGTGAACAGCATTGACTACCTGCTGAAACCACTTAAAGAGGAAGAATTAAGTCGTGCAATCCAAAAATTTAAAAAACTTAGCCCTGGTGAAGAATTAAAATACATCACAAATCAACAATTCCTTAAACCTCCTTATTCCTATATTGGCAAAATGCTCGTCCGGGATAACAACAAACTGATTCCTATTGACATAAAAGACGTCAGTTGCTTTTACACAACTGATAAAACCACTGAAATATATCTAACGAATGGGCAACACTACCCCTATGGTAAAACCCTGGAACAAATCTTTCACGATCTCAACCCCAAAGATTTCATCCGGGCCAATAAGCAGTTTATCCTATCCCGCGAATGCATAGAAGAAATTTTGATACGCTATGACAACCGTTTACAGGTGAAGTTACGGATCAAGACACCTGAAACAGTTTATGTCAGTAAAAACAAAGCCGCTGAGTTTAAAAGCTGGTTTACTCAGCTTGTTTAGCTTTTAATAGAGTTGTCATTAGCTATATATCAAAATTATATTTTATCTGTTTAAAATTATACAAGAGCCTGATAGATAATAGACCAACGTACACGGTGACACTTACCTGTCTGCCACAGGCAGGGGCGCAGAGTTTTTTCCTTATTAATTCCCGAATCAAGTTCAGGCTATCCTTTTGTGTGTTTATTACCAATTACCATGTATGTTTCATATATATCGGGTTTGATGAATAATTCCCAAAAGTTCCATTAATTCTTTGAAATGGTTCCAGAAACTCGTAACATTAATTAGTCTCAGAAATTAACGTTTAAATGAACCTTTTTAGAATTGAAAAAATATAAAAATTGGATATGCTAGAGTTTCAACAAGAGACCAGAAATTAGAGCTTCAAATTGAAGCATTAGAAAAATATGGTTGTGAAAAGATATTCAAAGAGACAAAAAGTGCGGTAAAAGAACGACCAGAATTAGAAAAGATGTTAGATCATCTTCGCGATGGAGATGTTGTTGTTGTATGGAAGCTTGACAGGCTTGGTAGATCTTTACGACATCTCATTGATCTGGTAACATCATTCAGGGATAAAGGTGTTGAATTTGTAAGTCTGAATGATAGTATTGATACTACAACAGCACAAGGAAGGCTGACCTTTAATATATTTGCAAGCTTTGCAGAGTTTGAAAGAGAACTAATCAGGGAACGAACAATGGCAGGCCTTAAAGCAGCAAGAGAGAAAGGACGGGTTGGAGGACGAAAACCAGGCCTTTCAAAAGAGAACAGGATAAAAGCCTTAGCAGCCTATAACTTGCATGAAAAAGGAGAACATAAGGTTTCTGATATACTCAAACTGCTAAAAATAAGCAAAGCCAGCTACTATAGGTATATCGAGTATATCAAAGAAGATCTTAAAATAAAGCCTGTTCAAAAAACTTCCACAAGAATAAA
>NZ_JBNGOS010000049.1:0-39873 GCF_050589685.1 Saccharicrinis sp. 156 | reverse complement strand
GGGAAGTCCGTCTGTGTATGTGTTTTTGTACCAATAGGTTCCCTTAAGTTAACGGCTATGGATTACTTTCGGGAGCAACGTTCTGGTGAGTTGAAGTGATGCAACGAAGTGTCTTGTTTTAAAGTAATTTCAATGCGTACTAGAATTTCTAATGCATATTGCGGGTTTAATTAGATATATGAATGATAACTAATTAAATCAAAATAACATGAAAGCTATTTGGAACGACACTATAATTGCAGAAAGTGCTGATATTGTAACCGTTGAGGGAAACACCTATTTTCCCGTTGAATCGGTTAAAAAGGAGTTCCTGCAAGATAGTAACACACATACTGTTTGTCCGTGGAAAGGAACGGCTTCGTATTATACTTTAAAAGTAAACGACAAAATAAATATTGATGCAGCTTGGTATTATCCAACGCCAAGCAAACTGGCGAAAAATATTACTAACAGGATTGCCTTTTGGAAAGGTGTAGAAATAACAAATGAATAGGGTATTGCTTTGTATCAGGAATTTGTTTTTATACCAAGCTTGGCTATTTTTTCATAGTTCTCCGTAGCCCGAGATGTATGCCATTGTTTTATCGTTTATTCTTTAAACCGAACAAGGAGTTTTGCATTGAAAAGAGGCAGAGGTTGCAGATGACAATTACATTTAATACGTATCCCTGCTTCTCTTTTTGATGGTATCTTATGAACCTTTCCTGACTCTTTATTTTCCTGTTTTTTTTAGCTCATCCAAATCACTACAAGATGCGTTCAGAATATAAGACCTGGTTCCGGAGTTTTTATGATTTCTTCTGGTGTAATTACTTGCCCTTATTTATTATCATCCATGGGCAGGTATTTAAACATTAATATTATCCTCAATTAAAAAAGGCCGATCGTTGTGATCGGCCTTTTATATATCAGATAAGTATTAATTACTGGATAATAGCTTTGAAACTGGCATCTTCTAAGAATTTACCGAATTCTTTGTCTTTTGCAGCTTCCGCTTTTAAAGAACCGTCAAGCTCAACAGCTTTACGAAGGCTATCAAATACCATATCGTTATCGGCAGTGCGGGCACCAACGATAGCTTTTAGGTAATATTTAAAACCGACTTCTTTTGTATTAGCGTTTAATGTAGAAAGAGCGGCATCATACTTACCAGCTAAGATTTTAGCAAGAGCAGCATTACAGTTAGTGCTGTTTCCGAAGTAACGCATAGCAGCATCGTAGTCTCCTTTGTGGATTGAAACAATACCTAAGTTGTTGTCTAGTTCCGGACCGGCACCCGCAGCAGCACCAAAATACTCTTCAGCCTTTGCCAAATCACCCTGACGTAGAGCAATTACACCTAAGTTATTGTTTACGATAGCGTTATTTGGTTTAATATTATTCGCTTTTTCCAACACACTTTTAGCCTCGTCTAATTTACCTTGCTTAACCAAAATGTAAGCGATATCGTTTTGAGCTCTCCAACATTTAGGGAACTGCTTGGCCGCTTTTTTATAGATAACTAGTTTAGCATCTAAATCTTCAGTTAATGTAGCAGCATAAAGTATCTCCTCAACGTTTAATTTGCTTGGGTTAGAGGCAGCTAACTCTGCAATTTCTGCGTCAGTCTTACCGATAACATTAACGTTAACAGCAACTTTGGAACGACGCAATTGAGGTAGGATATCGTCAGCAATTACCTTGTAAGTTTCAGACATGTTCTTGATTTCTTTCTCACGAACTTCAGGGTCTGAATACATAGAAAGAACTCTTAAAATAAGCTCTTTATCCTGGATGCTTGAAGCTTCCATTAAAGCTTTAAATCCTTCCCAGTCTTCCGGAGTATTTTTTAGATCGAAGAAATTCTCAGCTGAATTGTCAACTTTGGCTCTCTTTAGCTCTCTTTCCAAATAACCTTTTGCAACTTTTTGCCTTTTTTCCGACAACGTAGTGTTCAAGTCAGTTGGGCCATCAGGAGATGCGTAAGCCGAAATAGATACTCCTTTGAATTCTTTGTTCTCAGCAGCCTTAGCCTCTTTAATATAATCTTTAAGCGCTTTGATTTCTTCTTTTCTTAACTCGGTGCCGCGTAAGGCAGCTTGTTGGATTAAGAAATAGATATCAGCGTCTTTGCTTTCCGGGATGATTCTTTTGAAATTGTCTTTCCCAAGAGCAACAGCAGCGCCTTCATCCATTACTAAATCAGCAGTTGCGATAACACCTTCAGCGATTTTAACATCATCAAAATCCATGCTCTGACCGCCTTTTGTAGCTTTAATGCGAACCACAAGGTCTGACACCTTCATGTTTTCGTTATAGGGTACAGAACCGGTATAAGTGTACTGACCGCCGTTAAGATAGGAAATCACCTGATTGTTACCTTCAGCTTTCTCTCCTTGGACAGTTTTTGAGGCGAATGCGGTTTCTCCACCTTCATACTTTAATACAGGAGTAAGCTCTACGGTAGCTTTTTTGTCCATGTAATTTTCAGGCACTTTTACTTTAACAGTAACATCTACTTTACCAGCATGAGCTTCCAATACTTCTGGAGTAACCGTATACGTTACGTCTTCTGCCTTACTTTTCATTTTGTTTAAGCCTGCACAGCTAGCTAGTATGGCTGCCAAAGCTATCGAAGCAAAAACGTTGATTCTTGATTGTTTCATAATATTAACCTAATTATGTGTTTTCAATTAACTTTCGATTAGTTCTTACAAATTTAATAATGTTTTAAAAAAATAAAAGGCTTCCTCTCATTTATTGCAAATATAGATATTATATGAAAATAAAAGCAATTACCTCAATATTTAATCAGAATATTTACAAAATAAAGTCATTTTTTATGTTGTTAAACACAAAATTACTTTTTAAGCAATGTATTACTCAATTGATTTTGATTTTTGTTACCCCTGAAGGAAAATTTTCATTCATCAATGCAACAAATTCAGCATAATGATTTTGTTTCTGGAAATCGGCCTCGGTCGCATCAATTACAACCACGGGAAAATCCCTTACCTCCTTAAAGTAGTTAAAATAGCCCTTAGTGACGGATGACAAATATACTGATTTCACATCTTTTTCGTACCTCCTGCCTCTTTTCATAATATTTTTTTTTAACACATCCACGTCTCTGTGGATATAAAACATTACGTCTGGCGTGGCCGAGAAGGATCGAATCATATCAAAGAACTGCCTGAAAAGCTTGAACTCATCATCCGACAGCGTAATTTTAGCAAAAATAAAGGATTTCATCAAATAATAGTCCGCAATTATTAGGCTATTAAACAAATCGCCTTGTTCCAGGTCTTTTTTTAACTGCTTGTATCGTGCCGCCAAAAAGGAAAGTTCCAACGGGAAGGCGTAGCGTTCCTGATCCTTGTAAAACTTTGGAAGAAAAGGATTATCGTCAAAAGTTTCCAGTACTAATTTGGCATCGAGGTCTCCGGCCACTTTTGTTGCCAAAGATGTTTTGCCTGCACCAATATTTCCTTCGATTACTACAAATCTGTTCTCTGACCCCGTTTTTTTGCTCATCAAATATTAAAATTCATATAAAGGCTTCACTCCCATATTATAAAATATGAAGGAATATAAATCCGCTGCCTCTTCTATTTTTTTACTGGTTGGTTTCCCAGCTCCATGACCCGCTTTACTTTCTATCCGGATTACAACCGGATTGTTCCCTGCATATTTATCCTGAAGTGCAGCAATATACTTGAACGAATGTGCAGGTACAACCCTATCGTCATGATCGGCCGTCATCACCATTACAGCCGGATACGCTACACCCTCTTTTACATTGTGAAGCGGAGAATATGAGTAGAGGTAATCGAACATTTCTTTGTTATCCTCTGAAGTACCATAGTCCGTTGCCCAAAACCTACCTATTGTAAATTTATGATAACGTAACATATCCATCACTCCTACCACAGGAATCGACACTTTAAATAAATCGGGACGTTGGTTGGTTACTGCACCTACCAACAAGCCTCCATTTGATCCTCCCATTAACGACAACCTATCGTTTGAGGTATATTTATTGTCTATTAAATATTCTGCTGCTGCTATACAGTCATCAAAAACATTCTGCTTTTGAAGTTTGGTTCCTGCCTGATGCCAGTCTTTTCCGTATTCGCCGCCTCCACGTAAATTAACCATAGCATAAACTCCCCCATTCTCTAGCAACACCATTCTGCTTACAGAAAACGAAGGTGTAAGAGAGATATTAAAACCTCCGTACCCGTAAAGCATCGTTGGATTAGTCCCATCTAACTCCAAACCCTTTTTATGAACGATAAACATAGGAACTTTAGTGCCATCCTTACTTCTGAAAAATACTTGTTTGGTTTCATATTGGTCGAAATCAATATCAATATCAGGCTCCCAGAAAAGCTCAGTTTTGTTTTCTGCAATATTGTATTTATAAATAGCTGAAGGATAGACAAATGAATTAAAAGAAAAATAAGTTTCCATATCTCCCTTTTTACCCCCAAAACCACCTACAGAACCAATTGCTGGCAATTCCACGTCATACAAATATTTACCTTGCAAGTCGAATACCTTTACAATATCATGTGCATCTGTCATATAAGTTGTGATCATTTTCTCGCCCACAACCGATATTCCACTTAACACGTCTTTTTGCTCCGGAATAACATCAATCCATTCATCTTTATTTATCTTGTCTACAGTGAATTTTACGATACGTTCCTTAGGGGCTTTATAGTTAGTAGACATCAGAAACACACCATTTGAGTGATCGATTATGTTATTATCGCTCTCAAAATCATCCACAACCTTTAATATCTTTGCTGACTTTTCTGATAGATCCTTAATAAAAATCGCGTTGCCACTTGTCGATTCCGTTTGATGTAAAACAAGATAATTATTGTCATCGGTCACTCCACAAGTAGTTATTCTTTCAGGATGCTCAGGATCCTCAAATACAACTTTATCCTTTTTGATTTGATCTCCTAACTTATGATAATACACTTTGGGGTTCTTATTTTCCCCCTTAAGTTCATCACCTTTTTTAGGTTCATCGAAACGGGTATAGAAGAACCCGTCATTAAACCAGGAAATACCGGAAAACTTGACCCATTTAATATGGTCGTCTAGCATCTTGCCTGTCTCAATTTCTTTAACATATATTTCTCTCCAGTCGGAACCTCCGCGCGACACCGTGTATCCAAGATATTTGCCATCCTCAGAAACACTAAGTGATCCCAGCGATACTGTTCCATCTTCGGAAAGCTTATTGGGGTCAATCAGAATCTTCTCCTCCCCATCTGCTCCTTTTTTGTAATAATAGATAGATTGGTTTTGAAGTCCATCGTTTTTGGCATATACCAGCAAACCCGATTTATGGGAAGGGGTTCCCATTTTGGCATAATTCCAAATTTTAGTCAGCCGGTCCTCGATAGCATTTTTAAAAGGTATTTTTCCAAGAAATGAATCCGTGACCTTATTTTGTTCCACCACCCAATTCCTCGTTTCTTCAGACATATCGTCTTCTAACCATCTATAAGGATCAGGCACTTCTGTCCCGAAGTAAACATCTGTTGTATCTACTTTTTTAGTTTCAGGATAAGTTAGTTTTTCCATTGTTGGCGTTGAGTTACAAGCTATCATTGACATGCCAATAGCCAAACATGTGAGTTTGTTGATTAAATTAGGGTTCATAAAGTTATTTTTTGGCGAGCTTTAAATCTGACCGAAAGCAATATTCTCCGACCCTGCAATAGCTCAGGTTTTATTATATTTATTCACACCATAACACGGTTTAAAAGATTTGGTTCGATTTGCGCATTTTTCCTTCTTTATACTTACCCGCAAACCATCCAATCATTACACCTAACAACCAGCCTAAAATTATTCCACCTTTTAAAGAATCAGGCCGAAACAATAACCCCCAAGCACCCCCAACACCAAGTCCAATAGCCATTCCGACAACAGTATATACAGACAACACCAAGCCCCTGGGTCGGATAGAGTGCTGCGACTTTAAATGATGTAGAATTTCCTCAACCAAGTTATCAAAATCGATAGAATACCTGTTCCCATCATTGAAAAACTCATCGAGATGTTCCGTTGATTCTTGCAGCTTTTGCCAATAAATTTTACATTCCGGGCATTTTACTGATTTTACGGAAAGCAGTTTGCCTAAACGTGGCAAAACTTCAAAATTGGAGAAAACACCTTGAATTTTTGGGATTCTGGTCGCTTTTTCTTCCAAAGTATCCATCCATTGGTCGTATGGTAATAAGTCGTTCATATAAGTCGGCGTTCAATAGTCATTTGTTATTGGTTTTCGATTCTACGCATTGTGCTGTTAAGTATGTACTATAATACATTTAACAATATTATTGGCATTCAAACAACCAAGTGCTAAAATAACCTTAATTGTGGGCAATAAAAAAAGGCCTTGCGGCCTTTTTTATACGATGAGTAATAAATAATTTACTCTGTTCTTTTCGGCTTACGCTCGGGACGCGGTAATAATACCTTACGCGAAAGCTTTAGCTTACCTGATCGTTGGTCTACTTCAATCAGTTTTACTTCCACCTCTTCGCCTTCTTTAAGCACGTCTTCCACTTTTTCAAGACGTTTCCACTCAATTTCTGAAATGTGAAGCAAACCTTCTTTACCTGGAATAATTTCAACAAACGCACCAAAAGGAACAATTGACTTGATCTTACCTTTATATACCTCACCTACTTCGGGCACAGCTACGATAGCTTTAATTTTGCCCATAGCGGCATTAATGGCATCAGCATTGTTTGCAGACACACTTACTTTACCGGTATCTCCTTCTTCTTCGATAGTAATGGTTGACTCGGTGGTTGCTTGAATTTCCTGAATAATTTTTCCTCCCGGTCCGATTACAGCACCAATCATATCTTTAGGAATGATGATGGTTTCCATACGTGGAGCATGAGGTTTAAGATCAGCACGAGGCTCATCCATAGTCTCCATGATCTTATCCATAATGTGCAAACGCCCGTCTCTAGCTTGTAAAAGTGCTTTTTCCAACACTTCGTATGAAAGACCGTCCACTTTAATATCCATTTGAGTAGCCGTAATACCATCCCTGGTACCAGTTACCTTAAAGTCCATATCACCCAAATGATCCTCATCACCCAAGATATCAGACAGAACGGCAAAGTTTTTATCCTTATCCGTAATCAATCCCATCGCGATACCTGTTACGGGCTTTTTGATAGGCACACCAGCATCCATCAAAGCTAACGTTCCGGCACAAACTGTAGCCATAGATGATGAACCATTAGACTCTAAAATATCCGACATGATACGAACAGTATAAGGATAATCATCCGGTAACATATTTTTAAGTGCCCTGAATGCCAGGTTACCGTGACCAATCTCGCGACGACTTGTTCCTCTGGAAGCCCTTGCATCTCCTGTTGAAAAAGGAGGGAAATTATAGTGCAGTAAGAAACGCTCTGCCGTTTTGTTCAGCACATCGTCAATAATCTTTTCATCTAATTTGGTACCTAAAGTAACGGTTGATAACGACTGTGTTTCACCACGTGTAAAGATGGCTGATCCGTGCGGTCCCGGAAGGTAATCAACCTCACTCCAGATAGGACGAATTTCATCCGTTTTACGCCCGTCTAAACGAACTCTTTCATCAAGAATACATCGACGTACCGCCTCTTTTTCAACGTCATGATAGTATTTTCCGATTAGTTCGGTTGGAATATCTCCCTCTTCCACATCGGCATAATTTGTTGCTACATACTCATCTTTGATAGCCGCAAATTTATCCGCACGCTCGTGTTTCGGAAGACCGGCTTTTGCTACTTCGTACACTTTGTCGTAGGTTGCAGTTTTAATGTGCTCCATTAGGTCGGCGTCATTTTCCTCGTGATTGTACTCACGTTTTTCAGTCTTCCCAACTTCTTCCATCAGCTCAATCTGAGCCTTACACTGAACTTTGATCGCTTCGTGAGCCACTTTCATAGCTTCGAGCATATCTTGCTCCGAAACTTCTTCCATCTCTCCCTCAACCATCAAAATGTTTTCCATGGTTGCACCTACTACAAGTTCCATATCTGCCTCTTCCATTTGCGAACGAGTCGGGTTAATAACCAACTCTCCGTTTACACGAGCCACACGCACTTCGGAAATAGGTCCGTTAAATGGAACATCTGATACGGCAAGGGCAGCTGAAGCAGCTAACCCTGCTAATGCATCTGGCAAATCTTCTTTATCACCTGAAAGCAGGTTGATTGTCACAAATGTCTCAGCATGGTAATCATCCGGAAACAATGGACGTAAAGCCCTATCCACCAAACGACACACCAATATTTCATTATCTGAAGGACGAGCCTCCCTTTTCATAAAACCACCCGGGAAACGGCCAATGGCCGAAAATTTCTCTCTGTACTCAACAGATAAGGGCATAAAATCAACACCTGGAGCTGCATCTTTGGCAGACACTACAGTAGCCAATAAATAAGTGTTGTTCATTTTAACAACGACCGAACCGTCAGCTTGTTTAGCTAATTTTCCGGTTTCAATGGTAATGGACCTTCCATCACCCAGATCAATCTTTTTTTCAATTGGAGTAATCATACTTTTTTCTTTATCTCTTTTTGTCGCCCCAAATATATGCAATCTGATTATATTATAATGAGATAAGGTAATTTATTTTTAATCGAAAACTATCATTACGAAATCCCTCAGGAGCAATCCGATTATAACCTCACCAACAATTGGGTCATCAAAATGATGTATGTCTGCTGCCATTCAAATTTTAACATAATTTCTGGCAACCGGTTCCACCCAACTAATCTTGTGCTATCAGCGGGGTTTTCTTTTTTCGGAAAATGTTTCAAGGAGTACTTTTCCGGACTTATTAAGAAAACAGGTCACACCATGTAATAACCACTTCACATCCCGATATTTCATAAAAGCATGTGTATATGCGGAATCGAGTATGATTAAACCCGCAATATGCATTAGAAATTCTATTACACATTGAAATTACTTTAAAACAAGACACTTCGTTGATCACTTCAACTCACCAGAGCGGTGCTCCCAAAAGTAATCGGGACAAGTTATGCCTCGTTTCAAGTAATGCCTTGTTTTATTGTACTTGCAATGCTCATGACGAACCTCCAATACATAATCCGGGTTTAATCACTTTTTAAGGCACAAAAAAAAGCAACCCATTTTGGATTGCCTTTTGTTTTTTTAGCCGAGACTGAGATTACTTACGTAATCCTAATTCTTTAATTAAAGTACGATAACCTTCGATATCCTTAGCCTTCAAATAATCCAAAAGGCTACGACGCTTACCTACTAACTTAACCAAAGCATGCTCTGTGCTATAATCTTTTTTATTAACCTTTAAATGTTCGGTTAAGTGAGCGATACGGTAGGTAAATAATGCTATCTGGCCTTCTGTTGAACCAGTATCAGTATTCGACTTTCCGTACTTCTCAAAGATCTCTTGCTTCTTTTCAGCTGTCAAGTACATAAAGTATATATTTAAAAAATTTGCGGTGCAAAGATAATCAATAAATTACAAGTTACAAGAACTAAAACAAAATAAATTCAAAAGTCATTTACCCTCCAGTATTAGCAACTTCTTCGCAACCTAAAATTAGCACAAGGATTTCTCGGGCTATCACAGATTTTCACAGTCTGGTTTACAGTAAAGTTTCTGCACGGAAAAACAATTAAACCTACTTTAACCTGCGTAACCTGCGGACAGAATAGGAATACAAACAGCAAAGCAGTTAATAATAGCGTCGTTATCTTACATGTTAAACTTATAGTTGGTTAAGTTGGCAGGAATATCTATTTTTAATGCAAATTTTTCGGGAATAAAACAATCTATGCGTTCTTTTCGCTTTCAACTATATTTAATTATACTGACCACTTTCTTGTTCTCCATACAAACAACTATGGGGCAGCAGGAGTTGCTTCGGGCTAAATACAACGAAGCAATCAACTTGGTTAATCACTATGGCCAGAATAGCTATTATAATTTCAAATCACATGGTGTTGCTGAAATTAACAATAAAGGAATCAATGGTTTCATTTTTGACCTTCAGCTCAATGAAGACTCTACCCGGATAGAAGTTCTTCATAAAAACAAAGCATTGACCCTTGACTTTAGATTAGTTTGCGATTCATTGTTTAAATACTGCCAGCAAGATACGCTAAATGTAATAACCCTGTTTTTCGACTATAATTTCAACGCCAACATCCTTGTTGACTCATTAAAATCACATCCAATTAATAAATGCATCTGGGAAGGGGATTTTAATACCGGATGGCCTACGATAGGCAATCTTGTTGCGGACAATAAACAGATTGTTTGCTTTGCATACACACCCTCAAAATCGCTTTCTCCTTTCATTAACTATCTATGGTCATATGCTGCTAACCCATGCGATTCGAAAGAAATAGAACCGAAGCTTAACGGAGAATTCTGCAAAGGAACCATACATAACAAATTACTGTATTTAACCAGTTACCAAACCTTTACCAACAAACCATCAACCATCAACCACAGAGGAAGGGTGGACACCAACCAGGATCCTTTTTTTATTTCGCACGCTTTAAACACGTGGAAAAACACAGGCAAAGCCATTACTTTCTTAGTTTACAAAGATTACAACAAGAACTATCGTGGCCTTAAGGGCCACTTGCTAACCCAACGTACCATTTCAGGAACGATTTCATATAACAGAAAACCGTTGGACAAGGTATTTTGGCAGGGCGATTTTTATGCTGTTACTTATGGTGAATATAATTTCCCGGCTACCTTAAGCGAGGTAGTTAAGCTGTGCCCCGAATGTCCCGGGTTTAAATTTGTACCTGAGGAAATTCTTATTGAAGGAATTTCAAAAGACGTTACACAAAATTTTATCGCTATACCTCTTGCTCTTAACAATAAGATGAGTGCCTACTATCCTTTCAATGAAGAAATAAGTGATGAGGGCCCTAATCAGTTCGAGCTGGAGAACAACGGCTGTAAAATTGTAAGTGATGGCAAGCGAAACCATGTACTGGAATTAGATGGCCAATCTTATATGACCATTGCCAAAGCGAACGAACTGGGCATTTCAGATTCAGACTTTACTGTAAGTGCCTGGATTAAATTAGCCAGAAACAATACGCCGGGACGACGCGATTTCTCCATATTGGGAACCCAGGAAAATTATTATAGAGGTGGACTCCATCTACAGTCCCGCGACAACAGACCTTATTTCGGTTTCTTTTCTAACGACTTATGGGGAAACACTAAATTTGTGCCAGGCAGATGGTACCATGTGGTTTGGAGGTATACCAAATACAACCAGGAACAAGCCATTTTTGTAGATGGCAAAGAAGACGTTTCTTCTCTCAATCACCCACCGTTTGTCAGTAACTCCAATATATATATTGGTCGCTCCATTAGCCAGGATAACCTTTTCGAAGGAAAAATTGACGATTTAATCATCTGGAACAGGGCACTTGGTGAAGAAGAAATTTGGAATATATATCAGGATGTTTCATACATTAACAACAGCTCTATTCTTGATTATCTTATTAGAAATAAATTTTGGATCGGGGCCTTATTATTTATCACGGTGGCTTTTTTACTATTGATATTACGAAAAAAAAATAATATACCTTCCCAAAGCAGCGTGATCAAAAATATCGAGATAAAACATAAAATACCCCATAAAAATGCAATTTATTTGTTTGGCGATTTTCAGATTTTAGATAAAAACGGAATAGATATCACCCATTGTTTCACCCCACGCCTGAAGCAAATATTCATCTACCTGCTTATTTACAGCAAGGAAAAACCTCATGGCATTTCATCTGATGAGTTTATTGTTAGGATATGGCCAAATTTCGACCGCAAAAAAGCCATAAACAACAGAGGGGTTTCCATTAGCAAACTGCGCAGGGTGCTGGAAGCCATGGATAAAATAAACATCACGTGTCATCAGGAGAGATGGCAGCTTGAAATGTCAAAGAATGTTTATTGTGATTATTACGCATGTACAAATAAGCTTGAAAGCAATCTGTTTAACAACCATCAAACCCTTAACGATTTTTTGAGCACTGTGCAACGCGGGGCCTTCCTACAGGACAGTAAAGAAAGTACTTTTGATGATATCAAAGGAAAATTTTCTAACAAGATCATAGACGTTCTTACACGCTTATTGTCGGACTTTGACATTAACCAAAACCCGGAGATTGTGGTTAAAATTGCCAACCGAATTTTGAAAACCGACGACCTGAACGAGGATGCATTAAAATACAAGATCAAAGCATTATTTATCCTACGCCAAAATAACGAAGCCCGATTTTTATTCAAATCCTACAAAGATCGTTACAAGGAAATTTACAACGAGGAATTATCTATCTCTTTCGAAGAATTGATACATTAATTTGATTTGTGAGTTATTAAATATTGATGGCCTTTGGAAATCACCGATTATGGATCATCTGCCAACCTTTTTTGCTCATATTTTAATCTATTAATCAATCCGTTACGCCATTTAAAAATGGATTACCCCCTCTTATATCGTCAAAACACCCCTCCTCTCTATTTTATTATAAAATGCTACAATCTGCTTTGTTAATCGGCATTTATCATTTCTGTAAAAATAATTTTACATTTATTTACAACCCACACATACAACTGATATTCTTATATATAAGTGATATATTAATATCATATTAATATAATTTTAACATGTATAAAATACCGTTTTAATACATGAATAAGGCTGTAACATTTACTTTAATGCTCATTATCAAAATCACGAAAAAGAAAACTAGGCACGCTATGGCAAAAAAATCTTGGATAAAGAGACAATTCCAAAAATTCTACATTATATTTTTACTGGGCATTATTACAGCTATTATTTTAAGTTACTCAGGCGGAGAAGTAGTTGAGTTTACATCTACCGATCAATATTGCTTCTCGTGTCACGTACATGATCATGCCGAGGAATCGTGGCGATTATCTGCCCATGTAGACAACAAGTCTGGAGTTATTGTGCATTGCGTAGATTGTCATCTGCCACCTAAAGGACATGGACATTTAATGGCAAAGGCAAAACATGGAGCCAAAGATGCTTATGGCATGATGTTCAAAGATTCTGCAGATTATAAATGGGAATCAAAAAGAACAAAGGAAAAAGCCAATAAATTTGTTTACGAGGAGTCTTGTTTAAAATGTCACTCAAATTTATTCCCCTCCGATTTATCCGTGAAAGGTGAAGATTCGCATTTATATTATGAATCTAAGAAAGATGAGATGACCTGTCTGAATTGTCATATGTACACTGGTCATTACAACCCTAATGCCCTGCATGCGCATAACGTCGATTTTGGAATAAGCGATAGCGCAAAAGAAATATTTACGGAAGCCTTCCATGTAAGCGAGTTCAAAAACTTTACCGAAAAAATACCGGGCACCAGTGTTTCCTTCGATATGGTTGCTGTTCCGGGAGGTGAGTTTTTGATAGGGAGTAACAAGAAAGAAGATTTCAGGCGTGATGACGAAGGTCCTCAGAGAAAAGTTAAAGTGAATAAGTTTTTTATGGGGAAAATAGAAGTTTCGTGGGAAGAGTACCTGGCTTTCTTTCATGCAACTGCCTCAGAAGGTCGCAAGGAAACGGTTAAAGAAGAGGAGCATTCCGAATCGGAAGTGGATGCTATCTCCGGTGCAACACCACCATGGGGAGCTCCGGACCAAGGCTGGGGCAAAGGTCAACGACCCGCTATCACCATGAGTCATCATGCAGCTGTAACTTACTGTAGATGGTTGTCACAAGTAACAGGTAAAAAATATCGCCTACCAACCGAAGCCGAATGGGAATATGCCGCACGTGGAGGCACAAAAACTTCCTATTTCTTTGAAGGTGAACCCTCAGATTATTCTAAAAAAGGAACCTGGAACAAAATATTTGGGGTTGATACCGCTATTATTGCATCCAATGCCATTTTTGATGCAAACAGTGAAGGAAAAACACAAGAGCCTTCTGCGGTAGCAGCCAATCCGTTCGGACTAAAAAACATGTCGGGTAATGTGTACGAATTCTGTTCCGATTATTATCATCCACAAGCTTATGCTCAGTATAAAGAAGAGTTGGTGGTTGATCCCAAAGGTCCGGCTAAAGGACGAGAACATGTTGTACGTGGAGGATCTTTTAAATCGGATGCCAGCGAACTAAGAAGTGCAGCTCGTCGACATACTGAAACAAAAAAGTGGTTACAGACCGATCCACAAATGCCTAAAAGTATTTGGTGGTACTCCGACTGTATTGATGTTGGCTTCAGGGTAGTTTGTGAAGCAGATATAGTTGAATAGCAATTGGTCAGTAGTCAATGGTCATAAGTTGTTAGTATCAATTAATAAAAAACATAAGGCTGAAAGCCTTGGCGATACTTGGGGCATCGCCCCAAGGTCTAAAAAAGGGTATACCGGCGCATTACAAAACGAATTTGATATACAAAAACTTTACGTCGGAAATTAGACAAAAAAAGAAAAATCAGAGATCATGAAAAATAAGGAATCCAGAAGAAGTTTTTTAAGGAAATCGACAGCTGCAACAGTCATTGGGGCAGCAGGTCTTTCATCCGTTTTATCGTCTTGTGGCGGTAAATCAAACGAAGAATTAGGTTTACCTCCTTTGTTGGACAGAGCTCCCAAAGGTAAAAAGCTTAAAGCCGGTTTAGTAGGATGTGGCCATAGGGGAACCGGAGCTTTGCTTAACTTTTTAAGTACAGGGCCTGGTGTGGAAGTTGGTGCTTTGGCAGATGTTTTTGAAGATAAGGTACAGGCCTGCAAGGCCAGGCTTAAAAAATATAAATTAGAAGTGCCTGAAGAAAATTGTTTTGTGGGATTGGATGCTTACGAAAAACTGATCAAAACCGATGTTGATGTGGTTTTATTGGTTACTCCACCTCATTTCCGTCCTCAGCATTTCAAAACGGCAGTTGAGCACAACAAGCATGTTTTCCTGGAGAAACCTGTTGCCGTAGATCCTGTTGGCATACGTTCTGTTATCGCGACCGGAAAAAAAGCCAAAGTAAAAGGATTAAATGTAGTTACCGGAACTCAACGCCGTCATCAGCGCGATTATATCGCCACATACAAGCAAGTTGCTAACGGCGCTATCGGAGATATTGTTGGTGCAAAAGCATTCTGGAACCAGGAACATGTATGGTTCCGCAGAAGACAGGAAGGTTGGACTGACATGGAATATATGCTCCGCAACTGGAATAATTTCTGCTGGTTATGTGGCGATCATATTCTGGATACGCACATTCACAACATCGACATCATCAACTGGTTTACAGGTAAGCATCCGATCAGTGCTGTTGGGTATGGAGGTCGGCATCGAAGGGTAACCGGTGATCAGTACGACTTTTTTAGCATCGATTTTGACTATGGTAATGGATTGTTCTCTCATAGCATGAGTCGTCAGATCGATAACTGTGCTAATGCAACCGGTGAGGTAATTGTAGGCACAAAAGGTTATACCAATTGCAAAAACACCATTTACAATCATGATGGAAGCATAAAATGGCAATATGAATATCCCAAAGACAAAGAGGGAAAATCGACCAACGTTGTTAAGATTCCTCCATATATCCAGGAACACATCCACTTGGTTACCGCTATCCGAACTAATAAATATGTTAACGAGGCAGAGCAAACTGCCTTATCGAATTTAACGGCTATCATGGGACGTGAATCTGCCTATACAGGTAAAAAAATTACCTGGGAAGAAATCATGAAGTCTGAAATGCGCCTTGGTCCTAAAGAATACCATATGGGTGATGTAGATATGGAATTTCCCGTGCCCGTGCCTGGTACAGCAATCAAATCGTAATAAAAAAAGAATCAAATTGATATTTTGTATTGGTTATAGGGGCGGTTCTTTTTCGTGTGGATTAACGAATCGTTCCCTTCAAAAAAACAGGTTGTCAAATTTTACATAAAAGAATATCCTTTAAAAATCATACACTACCATGAAAGATAAATCTCAAAGTCGTAGAAGTTTCTTAAAAAAGAGTGCTGCCGCAGTTGTTGGCGCAACTGTATTTCCCTCTATCATACCTGCATCTGCATTAGGCCGAGGTGGCTTCATTGCCCCGAGCGACCGCATGCAAATGGCACTTATTGGGTCAGGAGGTATGGGCCGCGCTAACATGAAGAACCTGCTTAATCTTAAGAACAAGCAGGTTGAAATAGTTGCTCTATGCGATGTGGACACCAAGCAAATTGCCAATGCGCAAAAAATAATTAAAGATATACGCGGTAAATCAGATGCCCGTGAATATGGTGACTTTAGAGATTTACTTGAAACTGAAAGTATGGACGCTGCCATTCTTGCCCTGCCCGACCATTGGCACAGTGTTATGGCTACTCATGTTGCCAATAAAGGCATTCATATCTATGGTGAAAAACCTCTTGCGCGCACCATAAAAGAAGGAAGAGCTATAGTAGATGCTGTGCAAAAAAACAATATCACCTGGCAGACCGGAAGTTGGCAAAGATCTGTATCAAATTTCCATAAGGCAGCCGAGTTGGTTCGAAATGGTGTTATAGGTAAGGTAAACCATGTAGAAGTTGGGTTGCCCGACGGAAAAGCATCCATAGGAACCCCTGCTGTTCAAACTCCTCCAGAAAGTGTGAATTTTGATATGTGGTTAGGACCTGCTCCTAAAGTACCATTCCGCGGTGTTTTACATTTTCATTGGAGATGGATTATGGACTACTCTGGCGGTCAATTAACAGATTGGGCTGGACATCATATTGATATTGCTCACTGGGGATTGGGTTATGACGATAAAGCACCTATTGAGGTGGAAGGAAAAGGAGTTTATCCTATTGAGGGAATCTATGACGTTCCTACCGCATACGACTTTACTTGTAAATATGATACCGGAGTTACCGTTCGTGTAGCCAATGCAAGTGCCTACCCTAACAGGAAAGGTCAGGGAACAGATATTAAGCATAAAAGATGGGGAATGGGTACCGTTTGGTATGGCGACAAAGGCTGGATTCACGTAGATAGAAGTGGCATATGGGCCAGCGAACAAAGCTTTTTGGACACACCAGCTTCTCAAATTAAAGCGCCTATTTACAAAAGCGATAACCACTGGCAAAACTTTATCGATTGTATCAAATCAGGTAAAGAAACCATTACCCCTGCACATGTAGCGCATAATTCAATAAGCGTTGGGCTATTAGGCGAAATTGCTATGCTTACCAATGAGAAACTTAGGTGGGATGGTAAAACCGAACGATTCACAAACAGTGAAAGAGCAAACCGTTTGTTAAGTCGTCCTTTCCGTGCACCATGGCAACTTGCTCAATAAGTAATCCGTTTAAAGTTGAAAGTTATAAAGTCTTAAAAAATGAAAAACTATTTTAAATCACCCATATATATAATATTACTTGGCTTCATCGTGGCATTTAGTTCATGTGGAACAAAAAAGTACGACGCGTTAATTGTAACCGGACAAAGTAATAAATCGCACAATTGGAAAGCATCCCATGTAGCTGTTAAGCAAATCATCGAAAACACCGAACTGTTTACTGTGGATGTGGCAATAAGTCCGGAACAAGGAGCTGATATGTCAACTTTTAATCCTGATTTTAAATCATATGATGTAGTTATAGTTGATTATGATGGAGATTCCTGGTCGGATGCCACTAAAGCAAATTTTGAACAGTATGTTAAAAATGGCGGTGGTTTGGTGGTATTCCATGGTACCAACAATAGTTTCCCCGAATGGAAAGAGTTTAATAAAATGACGGCTCTTGGCGGATGGAAAGGCAGAACGGAAAAAGATGGCCCTTACGTACGTTGGGAAAATGGTAAAATTGTAAAAGATAACACTCCCGGAAAAGGAGGAACACACGGAAAAAAGAATCCGTTTGTGATTGACACCCGAATGCCTGAACATCCTATCATGAAAGGTTTGCCATTAAAAAGCATGCATACTACAGATGAATTGTATGGTAAATTAAGAGGTCCTGCTGAAAATATGACTGTTTTAGCCACTGCTTATTCAAACCCTAAAACACGGGGAACCGGAAAACATGAGCCGGTTTTGTTCACCGTGGATTATGGCAAAGGACGTATCTTCCATAACGTGTTAGGCCATGTAGGCAAAGATGAAGAAATGATTGCCTACAAAAGCGCCTACTTTATTTATGCCATGCAAAGAGGAACCGAGTGGGCGGCTGCAGGACAGGTTACCCAAGCTACTCCTGAGGACCTTCCAAACCAAAGCACTCCTTTAGTGTTACCTGCATACAAAGGCTTCACGCTCGATGGCCTTTTTAAGAATGCCAGAAAATACGAAGTTGGTAAAACCAAAAGGTACTTAAACCTAATCCTTCAGCGCATTAAAAACCATAGCAATGATGCTGAATACCTGGCCGAAATAGAAGGTAAAATGATCGAGTTATTAAGCGCTGACGATTGTACTCCTGATGCAAAGAACTTTATCTGCAAAGAAATCAGCTGGATCGGCTCTCAAAAATCCTTAGCTGCTTTGGAAGCTTTATCAAATCAACCTGAGACAGCTGACATGGCCAAATTCGCCATTGAACGCTTAACTTCACAAAACTAAATGGTTATGAAAAACTTACAATTAATCGCAATATTGACTATTCTTATGATATCCACATCCAACATAAAGGCAGACAAATGGGATCTAGCCTGTCAGGCCTGGACTTTTAATAGGTTCACCTTAACCGAGACCTTGGAAGAGATGGAAAAGCTGGGTATCAAATACATTGAATTGTTTCCTAATCAAAAAATTGCTGCCGACGATAATCGTACCACTCATTTTAGTATGCCTGACAAGCAAATAGCTGAATTAAAGGCTATGCTTAAAAAACACAGTATAAAAGTAAAGAGTTACGGCGTAATTTCTCCCAAAAAGGAAAAAGAATGGAAGCAATTATTTGAATTCGCAAAAAAAATGGGAATCAAAACTATTGTTTCTGAGCCCGTTCAGGAACTGCTTCCAATGATTGATGGTTTATGCATGGAATACAAAATCAGAGTGGCCATTCATAATCACCCTGATCCAACGCGTTATTGGAACCCTGAAATTGTGTTAAAAGCACTGGAGGGACGAAGCAAATACATGGGAGCCTGTACGGACGTTGGTCACTGGACCCGTTCAGGCCTAGATGCAACAGAATGCCTTAAAAAACTGGAAGGACGTGTTTTTGAAATTCATATGAAAGATGTGAACAGAACAGACAAAGAAGGTCACGCTGTAGTTTGGGGCGAGGGAGTTATAGACTGGACAAAAGTTTTTGGTGAGTTAAAACGTCAAAAATTCAAAGGAAAATTTGTTATAGAACACGAATATAACTGGGAAAAACCAGTTCCTGACTTAAAGAAGAACGTCGCATTTTTTAATGCCAAAACAAAGTAGTCAGTCAGCAGTTGGCCGTCAGCATTACCTGAGACACTAGATAAGAGACTACATGCCATTTTAAAAAAAACTATAAAAACCACTTCGTGATTTAAAGATGAATAACCCCGGGTTTTTAACCCGGGGAATTTCAACAAATTAAAATCGACGCACCGCTAAGTTCATTTATTATACAAATTCAGTTTACGTCAAATATTAGATAAAGTACCTTATTAGGGCTAATTAATACCATCATAAAATCTACATACCAATGAAATTAAAGTCACTTACACTATCGCTTATATTTTTAGGAGGGATTTCTTCATTTGCACAAAACAAAGAAGAAATAAAACCCCAAGACACCGAAGACTGGAGCCGAAAACCTGAAGTAGTTACACCAGGCAAAAAGTCAATAGCCCCTTCAGATGCCATCGTTCTGTTTGACGGTAAAGATTTGAGTCAATGGAAGAAACAGGGCAGTAACGAGCCTGCCGGATGGAAAGTAAAAGGAAAAGCAATGCATGTAGTTCCTAAAAGTGGAGGTATTGAAACCAAACAGAAGTTTGGTGACTGTCAGTTGCATATTGAGTGGATGTCACCGAAAAAAGATGTTAAGGCCGGAAAAAAAGGACAAGGATGTGGCAATAGTGGTATATTTTTAATGGACAGATACGAAGTGCAAGTATTGAATTCTTTTGAGAACGAAACCTATTACAACGGTATGGCTTCAAGTATTTACAAGCAACATATTCCTTTGGTTAATGCTACTTTAAAACCAGGCGAATGGCAAAGCTATGACATTATATTTACGGCACCTAAGTTTAATGCCGACAAAACACTAAAATCGCCAGCATATGTAACTGTCATTCTTAATGGTGTATTGGTTCAAAACCATGTTGAGATAAAAGGTCCTACTGTTTTCAAAGGGTATCCGTCGTACAGCTACCATGAGGCGAAAGCGCCCATTGCGCTACAAGACCACACTAACGAGGTAAGTTACCGCAACATCTGGATTAGAGAACTATAAGTCTTTGTTATGAAAAGTATTTCGAGAAGAAACTTTCTGCGTACCTCAGGTGGGATCGCTGCTGGCACTTTGATCATTCCTAATTTTATCAGCTGTTCGGCCAACAGTACCGTGAACGTTGCCGTTGTTGGGGTTGGTGGTCGCGGAATGGACAACTGGACCAGCATGATTGGTGTTTGGAAGGACAAAAGAAGAATCAGACTGGGGTTGGATAAGGACGAGCCCAAACAACCATATCCACATGTCAGAATTGTAGCCATGTGCGATGTGGATGACAGGGCGGCAGCCAAAGCTTATGAACTGATTCCGCAAGCTCGCAAGTATAAAGATTTTAGAGTGATGATGGATGAAATGCATAAAGACATTGATGCCGTTATCGTCTCTACTCCCGACCATACGCACTTTGCAGCTACCATGGCAGCCATGCAAATGGGGAAACATGTATACGTTGAAAAACCTTTGGCCCATGATATTTGGCAACTAAGAACACTTAAAAAAGCAGCCGATTATTATGGTGTTGTCACACAGCTTGGCAACCAGGGACATGCTTCCGATGGAATCCGAAATATTAAAGAATGGTACGACCAAGGCATGCTTGGAGATATAAAAGAAGTACACGCCTGGTTTAGTGGACCGGACTTTAGCAGCATATATTTTAAAAAACCAGCCAACTACCCTCCAATTCAGCAAACTATACCGGATGGACTAGACTGGGAATTATGGCAAGGCCCGGTAAAAGCAAGAGGGTACAGTCCTGACTATTTACCTCGTTTATGGAGGTCCTACTACGACCTTGGAACAGGAATGCTAGGTGATTGGGGCTGCCATACATTGGATGCCCCGTACTGGTCTCTTGACCTGGGTTCTCCTGACGTTGTTGAACCGGAACAAATAGAACGCAATTCCCGAATGCCCAGTCAGTTTATCACGGATAAATCCATTTTACGTTTCGAATTCCCAAAACGGGGAAACAAACCTCCTGTAACACTCAAATGGTACGATGGTGGCTTAAAACCAGAAAACAGGCCTGAATGGTTACGTAAGCAACTTCCCGGATCGGGAATGATTATGGTAGGCGACAAAATGTCTGCAATGACAGGAGGAAAACCATGGGATGCGCACTTAATCATGCCCAATAATGAGTGGAAAGATTTTAAGGAGAACGGTTGGGAAAAATCTATTCGCAGAATTCCCAGGGAAAGTCCGCACGATGAATTTATTGATGCTATCAGGGGCTACGGACCCAAACCAGGTTCCAACTTTGCGTATGGAGCCGATTTAACAGAGACTGTGCTGCTTGGTGCCATGGCACAACGCTTTAATAAACGGGTTGAATTTGACACAGCCAACATGAAAGTAACTAATCATGCAGAGTTAAATAATTTCATCAAAGAACCGGCTAGAAAAGGATGGCAATACGGCGAGGAGTTATGGTAATAAATTGTTATTTGACTTTATAAAATAAACATGAAGAATATATCTCGGAGAAATTTCCTGAAAAATACGGGTACTGCCGCAGTTGGGGCAATGGTGTTACCCAATTTAATGAGCTGTTCCAGAAACGGCATTGTCAATGTAGCCATAGTAGGAGTTAATGGAAGAGGCAAGGGCAACTGGTTAGGTATGATTACCGAATCGTACGATAGAAAAACTAACGAGCGAACGCTGAATCCTCATGTTAGGATAGTAGCCTTATGCGATGTAAACAAAGAAAATCTGGCCCAAACAAGCGAAAAGTTACCTGGGGCAAAAACCTTTCAGGACTTTAGGGTAATGCTGGATACAATGCACCGGGATATTGATGCGGTGGTAGTTTCCACACCCGACCACACGCACTTTGCCATAACAATGGCGGCCATGGAAATGGGCAAACATGTCTATGTTGAGAAACCACTAGCGCATAATGTTTGGCAGCTACGAACTTTAAAAAAAGCAGCTAAATATTATAATGTGGTAAACCAACTGGGAAATCAAGGGCATTCAACAGATGGTATCCGAGATATTAAGGAATGGTACGACCTGGGAATTCTTGGAGAAGTAAAAGAAGTACACGCCTGGTTTCATGGACCCGATTTTATTACCGGTTCGTTTAGAAAACCACAAAAGTACCCTCCTGTCGGCCAGCCCATCCCCGAACATATGGATTGGGATTTATGGCTGGGACCTGCAAAAGAAAGGGCGTATAATTCTATTTATGCCCCACGGTTTTGGCGAGGATGGTACGAAATGGGTAATGGAGAGTTAGGTGATTGGGCCTGCCATACTTTAGATGCTCCCTACTGGGCTTTAGATTTAGGTTCTCCTTCAGTAATTGAGCCGGAACATGCCAAGTTGAGCATGCTGCCCCATCAATATGTAACCGATGAGTCCATCCTTCGTTTTGAATTCCCTCAAAGGGGCCATAAACCTCCAGTAACCATGCGCTGGTACGAAGGTGGTATGCTACCAGTGTTAAAGCCGGAATGGAACATTCCTAAACTAAACAAAACAGGAGGACTGATAATGGTTGGCGAAAAAATGACTTTAATGACTACAACGCCACGCCCAAACAATCCGGTTTTAATGATGCCTGGTGGCGAATGGGAAGAATTTAAGAAAAAAGGTTGGGAACAAACTATCCCTCGTGTTCCGGGACAAAATCAATATAAAGAATTTATCAATGCCATTAGAGGTGCAGGTCCAATGCCAGGTTCCGACTTTGAGTATGGAGGAGGATTAACCGAAATGGCACTTATGGGAGTTATGGCACAGCGATTTAATAGACGAATCGAATTTGATGCTGCTAACATGAAAATAACCAACCATCCCGAGTTAAATGCTTTTATAAAAGAAGAAGTACGACCGGGTTGGCAATATGGAGAAAAACTCTGGAAGTAAATTAGTTAACGGTCACTAGTCATTGGTAATTGTAATAAATTAATAACACGCTGCGTCCGTGTGTCTCAGTGTTCATCAAACATCTAAATAGAATGAAAAATATATCAAGAAGAAATTTCCTACGAACTTCAGGCGCTGTAGCCGCTGGAGCTATTGTTCTGCCCAACCTGGTTAGCTGTACTAAAAAAAATGGTATCGTTAACCTTGCCATCGTTGGTGTCGGTGGTAGAGGTTCCGGTAACTGGAAGGGACTTATTACTGAATCATACAACAAACAAACTAAGGAGAGGGTTCTGAATCCTAATGTGAGAGTGGTTGCTTTATGCGATGTGGATGCCAACATCCTAGCTGGAGTAAGCAAGACATTCCCTGAAGCAAAGACCTTTAAAGATTTTAGGGTAATGCTGGATAATATGCACAAGGATATAGATGCGGTGATTGTTTCTACGCCCGACCATACCCACTTTGCCGTTACCATGGCAGCCATGGAATTGGGCAAACATGTTTATGTTGAGAAGCCATTGGCTCATAACATATGGCAATTACGTACACTTGTTAAAGCGGCAAAACATTATGGTGTTATCAACCAATTAGGTAATCAGGGACATGCTTCCGATGGAATCAGAAACGTTAAAGAGTGGTATGATTCAGGCATTTTAGGTGAGGTAAAAGAAGTACATGCCTGGTTTAACGGACCGGATTTCAAAGGAAATTACTTTGTTAAGCCCGATGCTTACCCTCCAACCAGTCAACCTGTGCCAGAAGGGTTGGATTGGGATTTATGGTTAGGACCAGCAAAAGAAAGACCTTTCAACAAATGTTATGTACCTCGCAGATGGAGAGGCTTTTATGAATTAGGCAATGCTGAACTAGGAGATTGGGCTTGTCATACGTTAGACACTCCTTATTGGTCCTTGGAACTAGGCTCACCTAATGTAGTGGAACCAATACTATCAGTGCGCAACGAGGGAATGCCTGACAAAATAGTGACCGATTCATCTGTTCTTAAATTCGAATTTGGCCAGCGAGGAAATAAAGCGCCTGTTACTTTAAACTGGTACGAGGGAGGTGAAAAGCCGGAAAACAGACCTGAATGGCTGACCAAAGAATTAGGCGGTAACGGAATGATTATGGTGGGTGAAAAAATGTCGGTAATGACAGGAGGTCGCCCAAATGATGCCAGACTTATCATGCCTAAGGAAGAATGGCAAGCCTTTAAGAAAAAAGGATGGGAACAAAGCATACCTCGTATACCCGAGCAAAATCAGTACAAAGAATTTATTAATGCAATCAGGGGCGAAGGCCCAATGCCTGGATCTACTTTTGAATATGGTGCCGGATTAACTGAAATGGCGCTTGTAGGGGTAATGGCTCAACGTTTCGATAAACGTATTGAATTCGATGCCAAGAATATGAAGGTAACCAACCATCCTGAATTAAATGCCTATATTAAGGAGCCCGTTAGAAAAGGTTGGGCATATGGCGAAAACCTTTGGGGATAGCGCAACACAGTTGCTAGTACCAAGTTAAAAGTTATAAGTTATAAATCAGTATTAAGTATTAAGGCATAACCTGTCCCGTATAAGCGGGAAGGATAAGGACTATTCAATTTTTAGAGCATGAAAAAGTCTTTTGTCTTTTATCTAATGTCTTTAAAGAACAAATCAATGAGCAGAAAAGTCACACTATTTACCGGTCAATGGGCCGATTTGGATTTTGAAACCATTTGCCAAAAGGCTAAAAGCTTTGGCTACGACGGGCTGGAACTAGCATGCTGGGGAAACCATTTCGAAGTAGATAAAGCCGACCAGGCCTACTGCGAAGAAAAACTGGCTATTCTTAAAAAATACGATTTAGAAGTTTACGCCATATCTACCCACCTTGTTGGTCAGGCGGTTTGCGACCGAATAGATGAGCGCCACAAAGCTATTCTGCCCGATTATATATACGGTGACGGTGAACCTGAAGGAGTTCGTCAAAGAGCCGCTGCCGAAGTCATCAAGACGGCCGAAGCTGCCAAAAGGTTAGGCGTAAAAATTGTCAACGGATTTACCGGAAGTTCTATCTGGCATTTGTTATACTCCTTCCCTCCTGCTTCGCAAGAAATGATAAACGCAGGTTTTAAGGATTTCGCCGACCGTTGGACTCCTATCATGGATGAATTCCAGAAACTGGGAATTAAGTTTGGGCTAGAGGTGCATCCTACCGAGATAGCTTTTGATATTGCTTCTGCCGAAAGAGCATTAAAAGCTATCAATTACCATCCTTGTTTTGGATTTAACTATGATCCAAGTCATTTAGGCTACCAAGGTGTTGATTATGTAAAATTCATCGATAAGTTTGCCAAGCAGATCGTACACGTTCATATGAAAGATGCCGGCTGGAGCGATGTTCCGGTTGAAGCAGGCGTATTTGGTGGACACACTGATTTTGGTGATGCCCGTCGTTTCTGGGATTTCAGAAGTATGGGACGAGGTAACATTAACTTTGAGAAAATCATTAGAGCCTTAAATCGCATCGAATATTCAGGTCCTCTCTCTGTTGAATGGGAAGATGGCGCTATGGATCGCGAGCAAGGAGCTAAGGAGTCGTGTGCTTTTGTTAAGCAAGTTGACTTTACACCTTCTAATTTGGCTTTTGATGCAGCTTTCGACAAAGAAAATCAATAGTCGGGATTACAAAATAAGCCAATAACTGCGTTATGCTTGTCTGTGAAATACTCATTTACACAAGTTAAACTGCGTTTTCACAGACTGCACAAGCCTTGTTCTTGACTTCTTTTATTAATCCCTGTTTATATCATAGTTAATAAAACTCAGAGACATTGAATATTACTCACTGGCACTAAGTTTTAGCCAAAGGTTGGGGAGTGAAACAAACTTATTCAAACACCTCCTAAAAACGCGGTGCTAATTAGTTTAATCTAGAAAATATGGAAAAATCTATTCACAAATCAAGACTATTTATTGGGAGTTGCCTGGCCTTGCTGGTAACTTCGTTAACTTTTGCCATGAGGGCAAAAATAGAGGAAGTTTTTGGCCCGGTTAGCAATGGCGGAATTTTCGGACTAAGCAAAGAATCTATAGGCTGGGCATTTGGTCCCGCCTTTTGGGGTTTTACGGTAGCCATGGTAGCCGGTGGATTCCTGATTGACATCGTTAAAACCAAGTCGGTAGTATGGGCTGCTTTTGTCTTGCATTTTGTGGGCGCCATTGCTTTTATCTTAGCTAAGGATAAGGAAACCCTTTTTATAGCTAATATTTTTATTGGACTAGGAAATGGTTGTGTAGAAGCTGCTTTCAACCCATTAATCGCCACCATCTTCCCTAACAACAAAACAACCATGCTGAACCGTTTTCACGTTTGGTTTCCTGGCGGAATCGTAATTGGTAGCTTGTTAGCATTCTTCATGATGGACACGCTGGAAATTGGCTGGCAAATATACATTGGCGTTTTATTTTTACCGCTAGCCATTTATGGGGCATTATTCTTCGGACAAAAAATACCTGAGACAGAACGCGTTTCAAGTGGTGTTACCTACAAAGGTATGTTAGATGCAACTGGAGCTCCCGTAACCATAATTGCCTCTATGACTTTGATGTTATTATTAGCAATTAATATTGTAAAATTTACTGAAGGATGGATGTACTTGGCCGTAGTAGGTGCTATCGTAGTTGTTTCTGCCATTGAAGCTTTAATGATACGCAAAACAAGTATGATTTTCCCCATCATGTTTACCTTTATGTTGCTGACTGCTTCTACAGAATTAGTAACTACACAATGGGTTAACGCACTATTATCCCAAGCCGGTGTAAGTCCAATGTTAATGCTAGCATTGATTACCGGAATTATGGCGGTAGGCCGCTTTTTTGCCGGAGGACTTGTACATCGCCTAAATCCAGTGGGAGTTTTATTACTATCGTCTGTTTTTTCAGCCATTGGAATTTATGCCTTAAGTGCAGTTGAATCTCCGATGATGGTAATTATTTCTTCTGTAGTATTTGCTATTGGTGTTACCTATTTTTGGCCAACTATGCTAGGTTTTATTGCTGAATATATACCCAAAAGTGGTGCTTTAGGATTATCACTATTAGGTGGTGCAGGAATGGTTTCCGTAGCTATGTTTTTGCCTGTAATGGGACGTATCATGGAAGAACATAACGAAAAAGTGGCCTTACAAAGTATAGGAGCATTACCAGTTATCTTAATGGTAGGTTTCGTCATCTTATATTCTGTTTATAGAAAAAGAAAACCCGAAAGTATTTAGTCAGCATTTAGCTGTAAACAGTTAAAAACAGAGCTGACTACTATCGTTTCGGCGCTTCCCTTTACTCCTGAGAGTAAGCGCCTACCGAATGCAAGTTCGCGAGAAAGTACCACACCAAAGGTGTGGAGAAGGGGATTTTTAGCTTATAATTCACAAATACCTTTAATTATCAGGTTCATAATAAATTTAAATGAAAACATCATCGTTCATAAACTTTCTCACTCTCTTATATTGTTGTTTTGCGATTACACTAACCGTATCAGCAAAATCAGGAAGATCTGATAAACCCAATGTAATCATTATTTTTACCGATGAACTTGGATATGGTGATATTGGTTGCTTTGGAGCAAAAGGCTACCAAACACCTGCCATTGATAAAATGGCCGAGCAACCCCATGGAAACAAGGACACAACCAAAGCGGTGCAACTGTTCAACCTAAAAAAGGACCCGAACGAGATAATTAATTTAGCTAATCAATATCCCGAAAAGGTAACAGAAAGGGCTAAACGATTGAAAGAAGAGTATGGAAAAATTATTCAGACAACTAGATAAGAGATAAGAGACACTAAACCAAGTCGTTTAGGGTCTATTATCTATTATCTCAAAATTTAAAAAACATGCAAAAAATAAAATTAGGAATGATAGGTGGCGGATTGGGCGCTTTTATCGGTGATACCCACAGAAGAGCTGCCCGCATCAGTAACCAATTTGAACTGGTTGGTGGCGTATTTAATGTGAATTATGAAAAAGCTAAGCAATTTGCAGAACAGGATGCTATTTCCTTAGATCGTACTTATCCTGATGTGGATACCATGATTGAAAAAGAGAAAGCATTACCGCAAGAAGAACGCATTCAGGCTGTTTCTATCGTAACACCTAACTTTTTGCATTATCCATTTGCAAAAAAATTATTAGAAAATGGTTTTCATGTGATATGCGAAAAGCCTATGACCATGACTGTGGAAGAAGCTGATGATCTTAGATCGCTTGTGGAAAAAACAGGTTTAACCTTTGTTTTAACGCATACTTACACCGGTTATCCAATGGTTCGTCAGATGCGCGAATTTATTAAAGAAGGAAAACTTGGGCAGATTCAGCGTGTGGATGCACAATACTACCAAGGCTGGGTTAACGGAATCATGCATAGTGAAGATGCCGGTTTGGGTGTTTGGCGTTTCGACCCGAAGGTAGCCGGAATTTCAAGCTGCATGGGAGACATTGGTGTTCATGCATTTAACCTGATTGAGTACACTACGGGTAAAAAAATCACCAAAGTGCTAGCCGATTTAAACAATGTGGTTGACAAATCGCAATTAGATTTGGATGGAACGGTCATGTTACGTTTTGACGAACCATTTTTAGGATTGGTACGCGCCAGTCAAATGGCCACCGGAGAAGAAAACAACATTAGCATTGCTGTTTATGGATCTAAAGGAAGTTTAAAATGGAAACAGGAAGATCCTAATTATTTACATTTTATTCCTGCCGACCAGCCGCGTGTAGTATATAAACCCGGTAATCCGTACAATACAAAATTCGCAGAAAACAGCCACACCATGCCATTTGGTCACCCCGAAGGGATTTACGAAGCATTTGCCAACTTGTATGCAGGAGCAGCTAAATCTATTCGAGGTGAAGAAATTCATGATGGCGAATTTACAACGGTTGATGATGGCGTTAGAGGGATGAAGTTCATCAAAAACGTGGTAGAATCGAACAAGGAAGGTAACGTTTGGAAGGAACTTTAAAAAAGTTCTCAGTACGCAGTCAACAGTAAGCAATAAAAGCTCTTCCCCTTATCCTTGAGGATAAGGGGAACTACCACACCCAAAGTGTGGGGATGGGGATAAATAAACCGATAATCTTTCGTCTCATGTCTATTATCTATTATTATGATATCAATAGTAATACCCATATATAACGAAGAATCACTGATTGGTGAGTTGTTGAAGCGCACAGTGGCTTCCCTTGAACAAACCGAACAGGACTTTGAGATATTGTTTGTTGATGATGGTTCAACCGACAATAGTTTGGGATTATTATTGCAAGCTCAGAAAAATGATGCCCGAATCAAAATGATTTCCCTGTCGCGTAATTTTGGCCATCAGGCAGCCTACACAGCCGGAATTGATTATGCTCAGGGGGATTATATGACATTGATGGACGGAGATTTGCAAGATCCACCAGAGCTGATTCCCGAAATGTTCAAGCTATTGTCCGCAGGTGATTTTGACATTGTTAATGGCTATAGAAAAAGTAAAACTTCAAATAAACCTAAAGGGTTATTTAGCTGGTTGTTTCATAAATCTTTCGGTAAACTATCCAGCCTGGAAGATGTGGAGCATATTGGCAATTTCTCCATGATGAATAAATCGGCCATTGCAGCATTACGGTCATTAAAAGAAAAAACCAGATACCTGCCAGGTCTGCGTCATTTTATAGGTTTTAGAAACACAACCATTAGCTACAAGCGGGACGAACGTGAATCAGGCGATTCCATGAGTACTCAAAAGCTATTTGCACTGGCTTTTGATGCTATCTTCTCCTTCTCGAAACTGCCCATTAAGTTTTGCCTTATCATGGGTATTATCGGAATCGTCACTTCATTTTTAGCAGGCATATATATTTTGCTATCTAAAATACTGGAGCTATCTCCATTAGGATGGTCATCAACCCTAACCAGTATTTTCTTCTTAGGATCAATACAGCTTATGTTCTTGGGAATATTGGGTGAGTATGTATTCCGTATTTATAGGGAATCGCAGAACAGACCCATCTATTTTGTGCGAGAGTTTTATTCAAAACAAGTAAAGAATATGGACAATGAAATGGTTTAAGGATACAAGACATATACTATTTTCGTTGTTGGCTGTATTACTTGTACTTATGCCAATTTTAAGCCTGGATGCAGGAATATCCGGCGATGAAGAAGTGCATCTGAAACAAGCTGAATTTGTGATTAAATACTATGCCAGTTTCGGCCAGGATAAAGCTGCACTCAACACACCCGTCACTAATTTAAAATATTACGGACAATCATTTGATAACCTAACCACCTTATGGGCCCAGTTATTGGGGATAGAAGATATTTATACTTTCCGCCATATTTGCAATTCGCTTGTTGGTTGGCTTTGTATTTTGTTTGCTGCCTTAATTGCCGTTCATCTTAGCGGATATAGAGCGGCTATTTTCACGGTGCTTCTTCTGGCCGCTTCTCCACGGTTTATTGGGCATTCGCTAAATAACCTAAAAGATATTCCTTTTGCCTTAGGTTATGTTGCTTCTATCTTTTTTACGATGAAGGTGATATCTGACCTTAAAAATATAAAACTTAAATATGCCATTGGCCTGATTTTATCTATGGCCTTAACATTGAGCATCAGGCCTGGTGGACTACTGGTATTCTGCTATTTTGTATTGTTTGCCGCCATTGCTTACTTTATAGGTATTAAATCCGAAAATAATGATAAACCACGTTTTTTAATCTTCTTGCTTACCTTTGTCCTCATTGTTGTATCATCCTATTTTATTGGTTTATTATTTTGGCCTTATGCGCTTGAGAACCCCATCATCAATCCAATTATTTCTATGAAGATGATGTCGGATTACCCGGTAAGGCTTCGTCAATTGTTTGAAGGGGTAGTTTTTTGGAGCGATCAACTACCATGGTATTATTTAATTAAGTATGTTACCATTACTATTCCCATAGTAATATTACCACTTACGCTTATTTATGTTATCTGCATTTTTAATAAAAAACAGTCGCCCATACCGTTTCTTAAAAAAATCCTGCTATTATTTGTGATCATTTTCCCGTTTGGGTTTACCATCATTGCCGATTCAAATGTGTATGGGGCTTGGCGTCATTTATTGTTTACCTATCCCCCTCTGGTAATTGTAGCAGCAATAGGCTTATCAAACATCATGATTCCTATTAAAATGAAAATTGTTAAAAACGGGATAATTATAGTTTTTATGCTGACCTTATTGCCGTCAACATCTTTTATTATTAGGAATCATCCTTTAGAATATACTTACTTTAATAAGTTAGCCGGCGATTATAATAATGTAGCCAACAACTACGAATTAGATTATTATTACCACAGTGTTAGGGAGGCTTCTCTCTGGTTAAAGAATCATATTGAAAAAAATGATGCGAATAAGGTAAAGATCGCTTCCAATTATGGTATCAGTGATTATTTTAAGAAAAGCGATAAGGCAATATCATTTGCCTACACCCCATATTATTCAAGAGGAAATACAGATTGGGATTATGGAATTTTTTACCGTACCACCATTGCACCTTCTCAAACCAGTCAGAAATTATGGCCACCGACCGGCACGCTGAAATGCATCAATACAGAAGGAATAGCGGTTTGTGTTATCGTTAAAAGACAAACACACGATGATTATTTGGGCAAACTGGCCTACGAAAATGAAGACTATACGCAAGCAGTTTCATATTTGAGTATGGCTACCCAAATAGATCCCGGAAACGAAATTGCCTGGATCAATTTGGGTAAATCATATTTGAAATTGTCGAAATACAACAAAGCAAAAGAAGCTTTCTCGCAATGCTTAAACATGATACCGGATTATGAACCCAGCATGTATTATTTGGCGCAGATAGAAATACTAACTGGTAAACCGGAAAAAGCAGAGAACTTTTATAAGCAGATATTAAAAAATAACAGTAAGAGTTATAAAACTTATTTGGCTTATGCGCAATTAAAAGAAAGCTTAAACGAAAAATTAAATGCCATCGAATTATTGGATCAATGCTTAAAGCTTAATCCAAATTACAAACTGGCCATTGACATGAAAAAAGAAATTAAAAACGAGATAACCGAAACAAATTAAACAATTATATAAATTTACAATTTAAAATTTACGATTATGAAAAAATTAGTTTTTAGACTATTGTTTGTGTGTTTTTTAGCCACAGGATTAGGCGGTGGAGCTGCTGTTTTTGCTCAAGATCATGATGCCGTAACGGATTCTTTATCTATTGACGATATGGCGCCTGTATTGTATGATGAAGATGCTTACGAAGAAGAAGAGAAGGGCTCAAATGGTGTAATTATCGGTATTGTTATCGCCGTAGTGGCCATCGGCGGAATCGGTTTTGTTGCCTTGAAGAAAAAGAAATAGTCGTGCGACGACAGCGAATTATTTATTTACAGCTCCTAAATGGTGCGACGACAGCGAATAATTATTTATAGCTCCCCCTTACGATAGGGAGCGGATTATTTATTTACAGCTCCCCCATGCGATGGGGTACGGAATTTTTATTTACAGTTCCAAATTTGATAGGGAGCGAATTTTATTTGGGGTGCGACTTAAAGTCGTGCCCCGTATTCTGTAGTGCTGTTTTGGGTTACTCAAGCAAAACTAATTTCTATCCAAATCCCATATTTGTTGAATTTTAATTGTACTTTCGGCCATTCAACAACTTCCGGGGTGGGTGCACTGATGCTCATGCAGGCGCACACTTATGATATGACATTAGAAACAAATCTTAAAAACATCCAGACAATAGCCATTCAAAAAAGAGAGAGCAATCGATCTTTTAGTATTTTTCTTGAAAAACAGGATTCAGAAAAAGTGGATGCCATCGTTTATAGGCTCAACAAAGATATTACTCCTCAAATAGATTGTACAGCTTGTGGCAATTGTTGCTTAAACCTCAGACCAGTGGCATCGGAGGAAGTACTGCGTCAGTTTGTTGATGCTGATAAGATCGAGGAAGTTAAATACGCAATGTGCATTCAATGTAAACATGTAAAAGACAAGAAATGCACCAAATATCTGGAAAGGCCTGAAGAATGCCGTTTATATCCATACATGGACAGAGCCCAATTTGTTTCAAGAATAGTTGGCATACTCCAGAACTATGAAATATGTCCCATTGTTTTTAATATTTGCGAGCATTTAAAAATAGAGTTAGGTTGGGATAATGATTAATATTGTTTTACAATTTGATTCCAAAAGATCTATAAACTATCTTTATATGCCTGAAAATAACAGCTATATTATTGGTTTAGCATTGAAGCAGACTCTCGGTGCCAGATAAAAAATGTCTCCTTTTATCGGAGTAGCTATTGCACGGGATTTAAACAACGGAATAGCCAGGTTTTCTTTTGCGCTAGGATTAAATTTAAACAGAAAACAACCAACTAATATCAATAATTAATCGATAACTTTATAGCTAAAACAAGTCACTTCTGCTTTATGGGAACAAGTAAAACAAACGAACTAATAGAAATATTCGCCGGCTCATCCATAGAAGCCGGAATTGTTAAAAGTTTATTACACGATGCTGAGATAGAAGCATTTTTAAAAGATGAATTCATGGGTACCATTGCCCCTTGGCATACTTCTCCAGGTGGTGTAGCATCTGTTAAAGTGGTAATATCTAGCTTAGATTTTGAAAGCGCGAAAATAGTAATGGAAGAGTATCTTAAAAATCAAAATACCGGCGAGTAATTATTCCTTTTTATAGGACTCCTGCTATGGTATGAATTCCGGGTGTGGTGTAAGTGTAATAAAGTCCCAACCAGTTCTTTTCATTCTCTAAATGTACTTCCTCCTCCTGTGATTGATTATCAACAAACAAATCTATCATGCGTACTTCATTGTCCGGGCCACTGACCTGTTCCAAAGAAATTGGAAAAAGATGTGTTTGATCCCTGTTTTGTCCTTGTATGAATTTCATACCTATAAGATACAAAACAACAGCTTCTTCTTCTAGCTTTATGCGCAGTAGTTATGAACCGTTATCAACAGGAGGTCTGGTTTTTAGACAGTCTGACGGTGGCGGTATGAAACGTTGCGCATTTTGAAACACAACCTTATCAGCCCACTAAGCCGTTGATTAAATGTTATTTCGTTTAAATATAGCACTATCCGCGCAATGTTTTATGACCGCGTGTTATGTGCTTTTTTTACTACCTAACTTTTTCAAAGAAAATATTTTTTGCCCGGCTACTTGAAACATTGAAACCTTCAACTTTTCCTGAATTATCTCTTTGAAAATTAATTTCCCGAAAAGAACCTTTATTGCCAATAAAATAATCAGCCATTACAGCTTTTAACCTAAAATTACCCAGCCTTTGGTGATTTGCATGTAGAATATTTTCTTTGATATAAAAAGTATAATATGCATCCAATTCAGGACTGAAATAGTATCCGGTAAATTCTTCTAAAGAATTCATGTTATAATTTGCAGGAATGTATTTGTTAAATAAAATAACATATCCATCATCTAACGTTACTGTCATTTGATTAGAACTAAAGGAAACAGACGTATATTCAGCTGTTTGCATTTCAAATTCATTTTCTCCAACAGGAATTAGTGCAGTATTATCATTATTAGGTCGCATATAATACAAAGTATCGTCTAAAATCGCAATTTGTCTTGAATAATTATCCTTGTCATTCCAAAAATAACCTTCTAAAGATACAAGTTCCTTTGTGTTTTTTTGAATTGGCTTTTTATGTGAAAGAATCTTTTTAACATCAGATATACCTTTTTCTTGTAAAAAGTATTCTTGTAAACAAATGTCTGTCAATTGTCTTACAATTTTACCACCATTAATGTCAGAACGATTAATAGCTATTATAATGCTGATGTTTTGTTCAGGAAATCTACCTAAATATGCTTGATAGCTGGCGTCCATACCGCTATGTTCAATTCTAGCTAAACCTTTATAAGTATTTACAAATTGACCAAGTGCATAACCAAAGGAATTACCGCTATTTAGCTTTCCTAAAGTGTTCATTTTTTGAAAGATACTTTCATTTCCAATTGTTTTCTTTGTAAAGTTAATTGTCCACTTACTCAAATCTTCAATAGTTGTGGATAGATTTGTTGCTCCTACACTTGTATTGTTAAAAATATCTTCTACAAATTGTTCATCTCTTTTGTAATAAGAATTTGCCTTATTATTAATTACGAAACCTTCTTTATCAATAAATTGTGTATTGTACATTCCTAAAGGTATAAAGATGTTTTCTTTCATATATTCAGCAAATGATTTCTCAGAAACCCGTGCAACTATTTCAGCTAAAAGAGTATAACCAGAATTACAATACATAAATTCTTCATTGGGTGTAAAATTTAACGATTGTTGTTTGTAAATAAGGTCAAGAACTTGATTATTACTAATCATATCATCTAATCTCCATCCAGCAAGCCTTAAGAGATTCCATTGGTCTTTTATTCCACTTGTATGATTAAGAAGGTTTCTTATAGTTATATTATTATTAAATTCATTCATTTCAGGAATGTACTTTCTTACATTATCATCTAATGAAAGTTTCTCTTCAGCTTCCAACAACAAAATTGCAAAAGCAGTAAATTGTTTTGAAACTGATGCTACATGGAAGGTAGTTTTATTGGTTATAGGAATTTGATGCTCCAGGTTTGCAAGTCCATATTCTTTTTGAATTACTAATTCGTTTTGATTTACAATTCCAATAGCTATTCCCGGATTATCCAAATTATAATCCTTAAACAGATTGTCAATTTCCCCGCTTATTCGAGTTATATTAAATTCATTTTCGAGGCTTTCCTGAGATTGAAGGTCAGTTGTAAATATTAGTATGTAAAAACATATTATTAAAAGTTTATAGAGATAATTCATTTTACAGTTTTTAAATTCATGATTATATAAACAAATCTAATTGGGATAAGGTTTTAAATTGCACACAACGGTTCGAATATGCGGAGGTTGGTATTTCGAAGATATTAGTTGACAAACCATTACTGTTTTGAGTAAATGTATAAAAGCTAAATTACCCTACATCCCCAACTTGCGTATATTTATTGTTAGCACCTAGGCATTTCAAAGTACCATTCCTTAATATATAGCACTTGAAATTATCGATTTTGGCAGCTCATCGTGTTGAAAAAACAGATGATTTGCATATAGATAACTAAAATATTGGCTCAATCACAAAAGTAAACTTCATTGGCTCAGGGACAATAAGATATGGTTGATATGGGACTGTTCCCCAACTAGTATCACCACCAACTCCCATTTGACGATAATCAATGTTAATGTTGGTATGGTTTTGCTCTTTAATATCTATTGTATGCTTATTTAGGGTACTCGGTTCGAAATCTTCGTTCGTAAAATGATTGATATTGAACCCAAGATTGCTCTTGCTGTAAAACTTCAAACCTTGGTTTTCTGCATTTTTAACTTCCATCCAGCGGGTGTCTGTTCTGTAGCCATTTTCTTGGGGTCGGATGTATGGGGTGTAAAAGTCACCCACTGGCGACTCATATATTCCGATAAATGCTGAGGTGTTTCTATCCGGATAGTTTTCATGCGGTCCTCTACCGTAATATTTGACTTGATCAAACTCCCTCAAAATTTGGAGATTCATTCCCATTCTGGGTAAAAAGGGTACGGAGCTTACACGTTCGAACACATATTTAACCATGATTTTGCCGCTTCCATGAATTGTGTAATTGATATGGAAGTTGGTCATTTTAGGATTGTTTTTAAGGATACTAATGGATACTTGACCACCCTCCATTTCTTGCCAAGAAACAGATTTAGTTTCCAGTTTAGTTTCTACATCTTTCCATATTTCACAACTCTTTTCTAAACCAGCTCCCAAATCATTGTCAATAGGTGCTCTCCAAGTGTTGAGGGTAAGAGGAGTTTTAAGCCAATTTTGCTTTTTATGTTCTAAGGATATTAGTTGCCCCTTCTTTTTGTCAAAAGTGATCTTAATATTGTTTTCGCAGCTCAATACGATGTAATCTTCGGTATCTTTTACGCTAATGTCTGAAGACTTGACAACAGGATTTTCTATTGAAGCTGCGTTAGGAATTAACAATTGCACTGAAGCTACCATATGCCCCTTTTTAAGGACGCCCTCCTGTGCTAATGTGTTTATATAGAAATTGATGACGTATTCTGACCCAGGTTTAAGCTTTGGCATTGACTCTTGCAAGACTAAGGTGGTAGTTTCTTGTGGACTACAGCTAAGCTCAGTTGTCCCTTGCTTGATGCTTTGTCCATTTTCTAGTATCTCCCAAGATAAATCAAAGGCAGATAAATTGGTAAAGAAGTTCTCATTATAGATGTCAAAAGACCATTCGTTCCAATTGTTGGCTGATATATGTATGTTTTGGTACTGTTTTTTTACCTCCCAAAGAGCAGGTTGGATTGACCTATCTGGATAGACAATACCATTTAAGCAAAAAGCACCATCATTTCTTACGCCCTCAGGTTCAAAATCACCACCATAACCCCAATATTCAACTCCATTTTCGTCTGTCTTTGTTATTCCTTGGTCTACCCAATCCCAAATGAAACCACCTTGGACTCTCGGTTCTGACCTGACGAAGTCCCATAATTCTTTGAGGTTTCCTGTACTATTTCCCATTGAATGTGCATACTCTACCCAGATAAAGGGTCGGTTTGGATTATTTGGCAAGTGACTCAGCTTAACTTCTTCAATCGGTGCATACATATAACCGATGATGTCGGTATGTCTAATGTGATCAAATTCAGGATCAACTTCAGCACGGTCATAGGAAACCACTCTTGTATCATCCATTTTCTTGAGCCAATTATATGCATCTATAAACGGTAAGCCAGTACCGGCTTCATTACCCATTGACCAAGTAATTATAGATGGATGATTTTTATCTCTATAGAAAAGTCTTTGGATGCGATCTACCATTGCATCGTGAAAACTAGGATCTCTGGAAACTTGGTTAACAATCCAGCCATAACCGTGCGATTCAATATTAGCTTCATCTATTACATAAAGTCCGTACTGGTTACAGAGTTTATACCAATATGGGTCATTGGGGTAGTGAGAAGTACGAACAGCATTGATGTTGAATTCCTTCATCAATTTAATATCTTTAAGCATCATTTCTTTAGTCGTAACATGTCCTAATTTTGGATCATGTTCGTGGCGATTGACACCTTTAAGCAATATAGCTTGTCCATTGACGAGTAATTGGCCCTCTTTCAATTCAACAGTTCTAAAACCGATTTGATGAGAGGTGCATTCTTGAAGCTCATCCTTGTTATCGTACAAGGAAATAAGCAATGTATATAGGTTTGGTTTTTCGGCTGACCATGCTTTTACATTTGGAATACTATGTTGGAAGTTTATTGTAGATGTTGATCTGGCGGCTATCGGACTTTCTTTGATAGAATTATGAATTACCTGCTCTCCATCCAAAAGTTTAATTTCGACCTTCTTTATACCCTCTGTTTGAGAATTATTCTTGAGTGAAACTGACACGTCTAATTCACCATTTTTGTAGCTGGCATCTAAGGTTGATTTTGCGAAGAAGTCTTGGATCATAAATTCTGGTCGGGCATGTAGAAAGACATCTCTTTCGATTCCTGCCAACCTCCAGAAATCTATATCTTCGAGATAACTGGCATCTGTATACTGGTAAACCTCTATACTTACGTCGTTGATGCCTGTCTTAAGATATCTGGTGATATTGAATTCAGCGGGCAATTTGCTGCCTTGGCTGTAGCCTACTTTCTCCCCATTTACCCACAGATAAAAGGCAGATTTTACTGCTCCAAAATGGATAAATACTTCCTTATTTTTCCAATCAATAGGTATTTCAAAAGACTTCTTGTATTGACCTACAGGGTTGTAGTCATGTGGTACAAACGGTTTGTTCAAAGGGAAGGGATAAGTGATGTTAGCATAGAGTGGAAAGCCGAATCCATTCATTTGCCAGTTGGAAGGAACAGTAATAGTTTTCCAATCCTTTAAATCAAACTCATTTTTAAAAAACTCCAAGTTTCTTTCATCGGCATTTTTACTCCAGTTAAATGACCACTCACCATTGAGAGATTGGTAGTATGGTGTTTTTAAACTGTCTTCGATAGCTGCTGCTGCATTATTGTAGGAAATAAAATATGCATGTGCCTCTTCTTTATTAATACCAAATGTTTCTGGATTTTCCCAATCAAGAGCCTGCTGAGCCTGCAATAATGGGCTGAAACAAAGTGCAATAATAACCGCTATATAAATCGATTTCATAATGTCAATAATCTTAGAATTAATAATGGATGAAGATACTATTTAAACTAAATTCTATAAAAAAATCTTATTAAATGAATTTTCATCGATGCATTTTGCTTGCAGCCAACGTCAGTCTGTCTAAAAACTAAAAGCAACTGATTTTTTGTTGCTTTACAGGCTATTTTTTAGCTTGTTTTAGGCCGTTCTATTTACGAATTGAAAATAATGATAATAATTTGTTTTGATAAGTAAATGGCTTAAAAT
>NZ_JBNGOS010000048.1:0-41387 GCF_050589685.1 Saccharicrinis sp. 156 | reverse complement strand
TTTTTTTGACGCTTTTTTGACAATTTATGAGCCTGAGGACAAACCGTTTTTTGGGTGGGTAAACTCCGTTTTATCTAATTTGATATTATTTGATCGCAATAGGCAAGGTAATTTTGCCTTATTTTTTATAAAGAATACCCCCCCTATTGCAAAAAGCTAATGTGAGTCAGTAGTATTGTTTAACACAGCTTTCGTTACGATACAATCAATATGTTTCTTCACTTATGGTTTATATAACACCGGCGTTGAATTGTATTTATTAAAACAGTTACGCTAAAGCACTTAAAACCATACCTCAATCAGTTTGCTGATTATTAGGATCTCCATTTTTTTACAGTAAGTCAGGTTATCTCCACCTCAAAAAATCGCAGATAAACATGCTGTGTCTAGCCCCAATAGGCCATTAAAAATATGGTACTACACTACCAATAACAGGCATCTTCAACCTTTCCGGCACTTTTAGGACGTTCTTGCGCACCTGGATAAATCCAATACTCATTCATTAAGGTTAAATATTTTCCTTTTTCATTAAAATCCTCAATTCCAAATTCAGGGTGTTCCCACCTTTTACCCTTTATTCCGAACAAAAGCTGAAGAGAGCCCCCTAGGTGAACAGCTTTTTTCCCCATCCGTTTAACATGCGCGGCTAACGGAAATCCATACGCCCCACAACCAATCAAACAAATATCATAATCGCATTTATCTATTTCGGATTTCATGTAATTCAAAGCCTCAAACCAATCTTTAAACCCATTATCGGAACCGCCAATACTCTGAACGGCCCTTATAACTTGTAGGCTCAGGAATTTCGGTAGGACTGCCGGATTTTCGAAAAGCAATTCTCGTCTTTTATATTGCGCTTCAATGGTATGTTTAAAGGGATGTACAACCAAAACCTTTTTTCCTTCGAGTATTCTGGTCCATGGTTTTTTGCTCCAATAAGGATCTAAATATATGAGTTGAATCTTACTTGCCTCGTTCAGTTCCTTTTGAATAAAAAATTCATTTTTTTGCCAGCTTCCCAGTATATCAACATTTTTTGTCTCCTCCAACATCAATTGACAGAATTTTTCTATATACCTTTCCGACATTGGGAAGAATCCCGCATTTTGATGCATAAAATTCAACAAGGTCTTGTTCCACCACCAATCAATAACATCTCCTTTAATATACTTGTATAAACTCTGCCTGCCTTGCCTTACTCCCAAATAATTAGTTATTGTTGCCAATTCAAAAGCCCCAAATCTGGCAATCATACATGGCTTATCCTGAGATAATAAACCATATATCTTTTGTGCTATGGAATCAGCGTCACTATCATGCTCCGGAAGATGACCTATTTCTTTTTTATTTATTTTCAAATATACCCTTCGAAGCCCTTTTAGTATGAAATTACTTAACTTATTCATAAATGTTTTCTTCTCAAAATTATTTACTTTACCGAAAAAGCAAACATCTTTTATTCATTCTGCAAATCTACTACTGACTTACTTAGAGCTTGCAAACGTTTGACATCAAAACCTCCCTTTTCGTCAACCAAAATCCACTCCTTTGAACCCGGATATCCGTGCCAAAAGTTTATAGGACACACTTTGATACCCTTATTTAATAAAGCCGGTTTATAAGAGAAGGAACTTTTACTGGTTATAAGCAAATCTGCATAAGCCATATGCACAAATGAATCATGAGCAGACATATCCAAACAATAATTGATGTTTTTAAACTTCTCAAATACGGCGAAGTCACTTCGTTCTCCTTGAGAAAACAGATATATATTAATTGTCTTATTTATAAGCAAATTATCTACAATAGTTGACAATACCGTTTCGAAGTAAGTATTGTCCTGCCAACGCATCTGAAGGTTAGGGTTATCGACATTTTTTTGAGGAATAATATCCCCGCGACGCACATGAACGGCAATATTAAAATCACTTTCCGAAAAAACTAATTTTTCATTCTCCCGCTCTTTGGCCATAAAGAACTTCTGTTTTATGTCTTCTTGAACCCCAAACTGATCGCGATATGCTTGATCTTGTTCACATATAAAAACAACTTGTTGATCCCTATATGAGGTAACAATCTTCCGGATTAAATTCAAATCACACTTTTTATCCTCATTAAACAGAGGTAATCGAATCTTTTTGTAACCTTTTTTCCTTATTAAGTCCTCTACCAAAACTTCGTTATCTCCGAAACCTAGAACATTATCCCATTGTTGTGATGAAAAAGGTATGTGCGCAAACTTGAGCCCGAATTGTTTTGCATACCAAAAACCGGCGATCCAATTAGCAATTTGATGACCAATACCAGCTCCCGGGTTTGGTATCGCAGAAAAATAATTGCCTTCCACGTTAGATTTTGGACGGTAAAAACGCGCATGCCAATAAGCCATATAAAACAAAGGATAAACTCTTTTACCAGCGGTTGTTTTAATCACCGAGCTCCTCAGTCTTCTCTTTAACTTGCTTAATAGAATATGAGCTTTCATTTTGCTATATTAAGTTTGAGTAGTATTAAATCCATGGAGCTTCTTACTTCTATGGGAAACCGCTTAAATTTTGCGGAAATCCTCTTTTTTATTGGTTTCGGTTTTTGCTCAAAGAAACCTCTTTTGCTATAATCCACCAAAATATTGTGTTTCTCAAATAACGGAACAACTTCTTTAAACCATCTTCCACCAATCACTCCGGTAAAAACATAAGGAATTAGTTCGAATTTGTCTTTCTCCACCCAACCCGGATCTACAACATAAAAATTGTGATCTAAAATAGCTGACCTTTTAGAACCCCACCACTCAAAATTCCAAGCAGTTTCATACGTCCGGATATGTTGATTTAAAACGGCCCTTCTCCAAAAAGATGCCTGACATGAAATACGATCCCTGTGAAACCTTGGCACTTTCCATAATTTTTTGTATTCCGAAGGAATTTCTGCTGGCGAACCTTGATCCGTTAACTGTATGCAATGAATGTCTTTATTACTTATCATTAACTGTGCAAATTCATTCACAATTTCGTCCTTTACTCTATCCTTAAAAAAATAATCCTCTTGTACATACAGCACAATATCTTCTTCGATCTTATTTAAGGCCCGTCGTAAACACTCGCTCCAAGTAATTTTGTGGGCATCCCGATTTTCTTCTGCAATCTTCAATGCTACAATATCTAAATCTTTATACGAATAATCTTTATACTCCGTATTTAAGTATATTTTCCCTTTGTAGTTAGGCCAATATTCTGAAAATAATTTAAAAAAAGGATCCCAGCAATCATCAAACTTATCACAGGTATTAACAAATATTGCGAATGAATTCATAGAACTATATTTATTTCTTAAAATTAATTTTGCGTACTACTTTACATGGATTTCCTGCTGCAAAAACACCGGAAGGTATATCTTTTGTTACTACACTACCCGCTCCAATCACAGTATTATTTCCTATAGTTACTCCTGGTAAAATAGTAACGTTTGTGGTTACCCAAACGTTTTTTCCAATTTTAATAGGTTTTGCAACTATTGTAGCAAAATCATCATAGTCATGCGTTGACGTAATTAACATATTCCTGAAGGAAAAAGAACACCCTTCTTCAATTGTCACAGGTGCGTAAGCTATTATAAACGTATCGGCCAAACCAACATTTTCTCCAACAACAAGATTTGGTGAAGAACTATAAAAATCTTTATTTATTGAGGTACTTTCGGGTAAGTCAAATGCCTTGCATACGAATTTTTTAACTAAAAAAAAATTTCTTAAAAAGGGAATTCCGTTTAGTTTTAAAGAAAATTTTTCTTTAAAACCATTAGCAGGTCGCCTCTCCCCCCCCTTTTTATACCTAATAATATCTGCACCCATAATTGCGCTATCTAAAAAAGTATTTAAAACTTAAATTCTTCGATTTATTTGCTATTATATTCTTAACTGTAATCCTCTCAACTTCAGTAAACCCGAAGTTCCAAATTGTTATCCCATACAATAAACTGCTGATTGCTACAACAAGCAATAACCTTAATATCCCTTCCGAAAAGATTAGTACAGGCACGGTTGAAATAAGAAGTACAAACAGAAAGGAAACCCCACATCTATAAACAACTTCGTTCAAAAATAAACGGACTGATAAACCCGATGTTTTTTTGGCGAAAAACACAGTTAAAACACCTGTAAAAACAGAATAAAATATAAATACGATATACATTATATATGCGGGAGAATCAAAGGAAAATAAAACAAACGTTAAAATTAAAGGGAAGAGATGAAAAATAGATTGGTATATTTTGTATTGCTTTATATTCCCAACTGCGGAAATGGAAGATTCGATTGTCAAGAACAACTGTTCTACCAAATTACGAATCAGCGTCAGTCTGCAAAACACGACGGCAAATTCAGGTACGTCTTTTAACCAAAGGTTAAAAATATATGGCATTTCAACCATTACCGGTATATAAAAAAACATTAACATAAAAAAAGACACTCTGCTTCCCATTATAGATGCTTTTAGCATTAGCTTCCTATCCCCTGCTCCTTCGCTTTTATCAATAACAGGATTTAATGCTTTCAATAAAACATTAGCAAATACACTTAACTGACCACTAATTTGCACAGCCACACCTTGGGCAGCATTTACTATTGTGCCAAAAAACATATTAATTACTATATTTTGGCCATAATTCGAGACCATACTAGTAGAAGATCCAAGAAATGACCAGCTAGCGAAACTTGACATCTCTTTAAATAGATTTTTATTATAGAATTTAACAAAATTAATTCTTACTTCCTCATATTTTAGGTGACAATATATACGCTTTATTATCAAAAGCAAAAATGTTAACGATGCCATCAATAAACCATAGCTAACCAACTTATCAAAGTTTGTATAAGAAATATAGAAAGCAATACTTAATTTCAATATGGCTTCCAATATACCTAATAAGGCTACAAAAAGCATATTCTCATGAGCATTAATAACTGCATCATACGGAACTGAAATAACAATAAAAAAAGTACTAATAACCAAAAATTGGAAAACAAGCCTTGCCGATTCCATCCTATTAGGATCAATCTTCAATATCGAATCAAATAAAAAGACACCCGCTATTTCAAGTATAATCACAACAGCAATTGCAATAAGCAAATGCAACAAAACGCTTACGTTAAATACTTGTCTTTGCTTTAGAAAGTTTCTATCCCCCTGAAAGTAACTCATGAAGCGCAGAGTTGCACTCGCCATGGCCGAATTCAAAAATGTAAGCATTGCTATCGCTCCACCCACTACATTATAAATGCCAAAATCCCCCACTCCCAAAGCTGATAGTATAAGCCTTGTGGTGTAAAGAGAAATGAAAACTGTAATTGCCATCCTGGCATACAGTATAAGTGTATTTTTTGCGACTCGATTAGCAGCTTGCATATGCGATTATAGTGATAAAAAGTATTGGTTCAGTTCATTCATTGATATAACTTCGTCCGCTCAGTCCCCATACTTGTGGTACCGATTACATCTGATTACAGCCTCTTTTTCACAATCGACCATACTAAAAACTACGTTTCGAAATTAGCTGCTTTTATTGTTAAAACGTGTTAACTGAAAATTGACCTTGACTAACACCCCCATTTCTTTTGTGTACATGTGTTTTTTTAGGATGACCCCCCTTTATTTCTTGTTAAATATCTTTCAAAGTTCAGTTTCATATTTTTTGTTGAGTCGCATATAATTATTGTGGCATTCATCCGTTTAATCATACAAAAGAATTATCCATAAAAAAAACGCTAATTTTGTACTGAAAAAAAAATGAAACATTTTAGATCATAAATCCATATAAATAGTTGGTGTTTTTAAAACTTAAACGCAAAAAACAAGTATAACAATTACAATAAACTAAATATGTGATAACAACCGTAACATAACGAACAACAATACAACACAACACAACACAACATGACAAATTTTACAAAATTTACGCTGATTGCATATTTTCTAATATTGCTTTCCAATGGTTTATTTGGACAAAAAAGTTATTACGTATCAGTAAACGAAGGATCCGATGAAAATAATGGCACAAGTTTAACTTCACCTTTCGCTACCTTACAAAAAGCTGCAGATATGGTTCAGGCAGGTGAAACTGTTTATATCCGCGAAGGTGTATACAGGGAACAAGTTAACCTCACAAGTTCCGGCCTCGAAGGTCAACCCATTATCTTTACTCCCTATAATGAGGAACAGGTAACTATTACAACCACAAATCTATTGTCCGGATGGACTCAAAATGATGGAAACATCTACAAAACCACATTTGATTCTAATGTTACGCCTAGAAATAAAATGACTGTTTTTATAGATGGCCTATGGGTGAATGAAGCACATTGGTCAAGTGTGGGTAAAAATGTTGACCTGCTTGATATTGACAAGTATTCACCCGTAGATTCATATTCATCAAATACAATATCGGATTCTGATTTAATGGGTTTTCCTAATGATTATTGGAAGGATGCGTATATATGGATTCAAGTGAACGATTGGTCTATTTGGCCTCGCAAAATCACTGGCTTTAATGGAAGCACAGGAACAATTACGGTTGATGGATCATTAGATGTTAACCTGGATAAGTACAAGTATTTAATTTTAGATTCCTATCACGCTCTTGATTCTGCCGGAGAGTGGTATTTTGACGATGATAATAACGAGCTGTATCTATGGTGTCCAAATGATGCAGACCCTAACACTGTATCCGTCGAAGTTAAGGTTAGGGAAAACTGTTTCGAGCTAAATGGCAATGATTATATCAATTTTGAAGGAATTGATTTTAGAGGTGGAGATATAAATATGGCGGGCTCAAACCATATTTTATTAACAGGTGCCCACATTTATGTTCCCGATTGGGATTTTGGAATGGACAGCGATTTCGATATCACATCGTTAAATATTGATGGTTCAAATAATATCATAAGGGATAACGAGATAGAGGGTGTTTGTGGTCAATTCATTACTCTGTCAGGTGCAAACAATTCAATTATAAATAACTATTTTCACAGGCTTGGCTATAACAACGCAGATGGAGCAGGTGTGGCGCTTAAAAAATGTGATACCGGAAACTTAATCAGCCATAACACATTTACCGAAGTAGGCCATTCTGTGATAAGTAGCGTAGGAGGCGCATACCAATTAATTATACAATACAATGAGTTTAGCAATACATGCATGTTAACGGCAGACGTTGGTGCGGTCGGTTTTGGGAACAGTTCATTCAATAATAGCATTGTACATCACAATGTTTTTCACGATATGGCAAATATGAGCGCTGGATTCTATATGGACTTTATGGGTTCCGACATCACCGTGCACCATAATATATTTTATGGGGGGCATTATTGGGGTATGAAGATAAATATACCCGCTACAAACATCTTCTTTTTCAACAACACTGTTTTTCAGCCCGGCACAATACATTCATCATCGGTGTCCGATGAATCCGAAGCTCAAAACGTAAGGATTTATAACAATATTTACTCAGACGCTCATGAAGTCTTAATCAATTCGGGAGCAGAATTCGAAGGTAATTATTTAACCCAAAGCGGGAGTAACTTTACAGATGTGTCGACTGGAGATTTTACACTAATTCAAGGTTCTAACGCAATAGATTGCGGAATTGAAATAGAAGGCATCACAGACAGTTTTAATGGAGCCGCTCCCGATGCAGGTGCTGTTGAGTTTGGTGAGCAAATGTGGGAATATGGTCACGACTTCAACTCCCTTCCAAATCCAAGCTATTACTGGTACGAAATCCCGTTTTCTAATTTTATTTCGAACCCTAGTTTTGAATCCGATTTAAATTACTGGACGACTAATCAAGGTGATCCAAAAGCTATTTATGGTAACTCCTGGAATTACAAAGAACAAGCCTTAGCTACAAATGGATATAATGCGCTAGAACTTCAGAACGGACATGAAATTGAACAATATATAAGCGGACTAAAACCAAATACCAATTACAAATTTACGGCTAAGGCTCGTGTATTGTCCGAAGACATTCAAATCGAAAGCCATACCTCGTATTCCGGTAGTTTTGATAAAGCTCACTATGGAAACGAATTTTCTTATGGTGACTTAAACAATGGGGAATGGTTATGTTTTGACAATGTAAATTTTGGCACTGATGAGGCTTTGTACAACACTATAGAGATAGGGGTTAACAGAAACAGTGAAATTGAAATAGAAATTCGACTTGACAACTTAAATGGTGACCTGTTGACCACTTTCGATATCCAGGGAGGTACAGAGATCACCTGGAATATGTCCAGCGCTAAAATTCCATCTGTCATAGGGACTCACAAAGTATATCTGATCATTAAAGATTGCACGAACACAAGCAGCAGAATTGACCGTATCCGATTGCTAAACACAAACTTATCAGAAAGGGTAAAATTAAGCGTTAAGGATTATGATAATAACAAAATAATAACAGAAGAGATTGGCTATGCCTATTGGACCGGCGAAGAAGGTCTTGTATTTAAAACTGGCAGTGCCTCAAATTCAGCCACGATTATCCTAGAAAAAGAAAAAGGAAATCTGAACGGTTATATTGACAATGTCTCTCTGATACAAACCAGCACAGCTCAATCATCAATCATGCCGCACAAAATACCCGGTATTATTTTCTTGGAAAACTATGACGAAGGAGGTCAAGGTATAGCGTATAATGTAATAAACACAAGTGAAGCAAACATTCGAAGTTCAAAGGACAAAGTTGGAATTGAGCCTATGGATGAATCCAATGAAGTCAATTATATTTCCGATTTAAAACGTGGAGAATGGCTGGAATACACAATCAGCACCGTAGAATCCGGTTTATATAACATTGACCTAAAGTGCATAAACAACGTTGTTGACACATGTAATATTATCCTCACTTTAAATAATCTTGAATTAGGTAAGTTTGTGCTTGCTCCAAAAGAAGATTCTTACGAATGGGAAACTATTCGTTTAACCGATATCAATATTGATGAAAGGTATGACCAAGTTTTAAGGCTACAGGTTTTGGATGGTTCACTACAACTTAATCATCTAAATTTCTCAAAAATACCGGGAATTAATATTACAAAATGCTTTCCTACACCCACAAGGGATCTTTTTGCTATTGTGTTTACATGTAAAGAGGTAGCCTCTATTCCAATCAATGTTTATAACGAAATGGGCCAGCTCGTATTAACAGAGCAAATTGTTTCTAAAGAAGGGACTAACAAAGCCGTACTAAACCTATCGGGGCTTGAAACGGGTTTGTACAAAATTGTTTTAAATTATGACAATTCAGATATAATTATTAACACATCGAAAATAGCTTTTATTCCATAATATTATTTTTTGCATATTGCTATTTTTTGGAACATAGAAGTGTCAAGTCACACTTGAAATGACGGTTAAGTCGACTTTATTTTTTGAATCTTACGAAATTACAAAAAGTAAGCATAACCTGTCCCGACTATGCGGGAGTCATAGCTACGTATGCCTTTTTATAATACGTAAGAAAGAAATAAACTTGGTCTGTCGGGACAGGCACAACATGACATTGACATCTAAATATCGAATGAGGCTGTCTCATAACCAAGAAGACAGCGTTTTTTTTAAAGTCGCACTTCACACAAAATCATATAATATTGGAGGAAAAATAACATCCAGTAGTTTAATACTTTACCGAAGTCATTCTTACAATCTTTTTCTGATTTAAAACAATATTTAGATTTTTGGATAATTCTCCTGCCCCTTTCCAATTCAAATGAACATAATCCATAAACCATGTTGAATCTCCCAGATGCGCATAGTCAATAAATTTGTAATTATTTTTCTCAATCACATTTGACTTAAAGTTTTCATAATATTCATGATAACAATCTGGTATTAAACGATACACCTCTTGTCTAATTGGAAAAGCAAGCAATATCAACTCTATATCCTTTTCTTCACACAACTCCCCGATAGAATCTATATAACTAATATTTATGTCGTTATATCGAGAATTAAAATCGCCACTATTGAAATGCTCTGCGATAAAAGAACCATATTCCTTTTTGTTATACGTTGAATATTTAGAACCTTCACCATTCACAAAACCCCGACTATGGACCAAATCTTTACTGTCACCTTTTTTTTCCGCTCCTCTTAACCAACGTTTTATATAATTAAAATGAGGGAATATTCTATAACGAATAAATACTTCCATATAATTTAACCTATCCACATTTAAAACGGTAAGCTCCTTTGGCAAGACTACTTCTCTAAGCGAAACTAATCTGGAAAACATTTCACTGGAAACCGACTTTTTGCCGTAAAAAACATTTCCTTTAAAATTCATCTCCTGCAATCCTGTTGAAATAACTATCTTATTTATTGAGTTATCTTGTTTCAAAATCTCCCGCAGCTTAAAATAGTTAATAATATTTGGTTCTGCTCGTTGAGAAATGTTTTCGGAATTTTTAATTAGTGCTGGATCCAAGCCCCAGCTGGTAAGAGAACTACCAGTCAACAGCACCTCTGTTGAATCTGCACATTGATAACTATATTCTTTAATTAGTCGATCATTAAAATAAAAACTAATTGAACAAAGTACAGCTATAATAATACACAGTTTTAAAATTTTTGAAAAAAACTTGATCTTCATAATTAAAAATTATTTACCATTCATAATTTTCTTAAAATTGCATATAAACAAAATTTGTCTGGTTTTTTGAAAAGTACACTACAAACATAATCCAAAATATATAGAGCGTCCATCTAAATACATTATTAGTCTTCAAGACATTACAAGATTGTAAGCGCTTAATTTTATCTTCATCAATAATATCTCTTACAATAACAAAAATTGCCATAAAAAACACAAGGTAAAACTCCGGGTTCCGCAGGCTTGCTCCGCCCTCGTTAGTATCCATTTTCAAGTGCATCAGGTTATAATAAAAATAACCTACATCCCTGATGCTTTTTGCAAAAAAGAAAACCAACGAATTGGCAAAAAACAAATAAACCAGCGCTCTGCTTCCCCACTTCAAAATAGGTTCTGAAATTTTATACTTCAATTGACTCCGCCATCTTTTGGTCTTGTTTTCATACATCAATGCAAGGACTTGAAGAAACCCTAAAAATATAAAAGTCCAGTTGGCACCATGCCAGATACCAATAAATGTAAAACTGACAAATATGGCATAGTAAATGGCGTTGCTCCCCCACTTTCTATGTTTTAACAACACCCGGTTATATATAAATGTATTACACCAAGTTGTTAATGAAATATGCCATCTCCTCCAAAATTCGCCTACTGTCCTGGCCATAAAAGGCCTGTTAAAGTTATCGGTTAATTGAACCCCAAATATTTTGGCAAAACCCAACGCCATATCCGTATATCCCGAAAAATCACAATACAATTGAATGGGTTGAATTAAAAAAGTAAGAAGCAATCCAACTCCTTGATAATGTTCAACGTTATTATATGTTGTGCTAACAATTATACCCAGTGTGTCCCCAATAACCAATTTTTTAAACAAGCCCCATAAAACCAACTGCCCTCCTGTTACAACGCTTGTATAATCAAATTCTATTGGATTTTTCAACTGGCTCAGGAAATTTTTGTGCCTTTCAATTGGGCCAGCAACAATTTTTGGCCAAAAAAACATATACAGGGTAAAATCCAATAGGTTCTTCTCGGCCTGCTCCTTTGTTTTATACATAGTGTACAAATAACCAATAGCCTGAAAAGTATAATAAGACAAACCAATGGGCACTAGCACATCCGCATAAGGGATCTCAAAACCTGAAATCCCCCCAAGCAAAACATTGACATTTTCGACCAGAAAATTAATATACTTAAAGAACACTAACCCTCCTATATTAAGCACCTGACCGAGATAATAAGCGTATCTCCTTTTCGTATCTTTTAAGGTATCCATTCCGATACCCACCATAAAATTGAGCAGGGTAAACAAAGAGGTATAAACTAAAAAGGACAACGAAAAAGCCCCTATAAAAAAGAAGCTGGATATGCATAATATCACTTTCCTGTACTTAATAGGAACACTATAAAAAATGATTAATAGTGTAAAGAAAAACAAGAAAAATTGTATGGAGGCAAATAGCATTTTTTGTAATTAATTAATTTAACTCACTTTTTCAACAAACCCTATTCAATATTACCGGTAACATATTTGTTGCTGCCTGTTAAAAATGTCAAGCACCCATTATTTTAAACAAAGCGTACCTTGCTTTCACTAACAACTATCCTCTCCCAATATTGAAAACATCAAAACCTAGCTCCAGCAAAGCTTCTTTATTCAGGATGTTTCTACCATCAAATACAAAGGCCGGTCTTAGCATGGCATCGTATACTTTTTTCCAGTCGTACGTTTTAAACTCGTCCCACTCGGTTAATACCGCAATAGCATGGGCGCTGTCCATCGCTTGGTATACATTTTCGTGTAAGGTAACCAAATTTCTTATTTCATCCATATCCATCTGCTCACCATGCTGCGTATATCGGCCAAGACGGTTGGTTTGCAAATATTCCAAGTCCCCAAATATTTGTTCTTGGGTTACTTTAGGGTCGTACACATGAATTTCTGCTCTATCCTGCAACAACTGATCAGCCACATAAATAGCGGCCGACTCGCGAGTGTCGTTGGTATCCTTTTTAAAAGCCCACCCGAGGAAGGCAATTTTTTTTCCCGAGACTGTATTGAAAAGTTTATCCATGATGACTTTTCCAAAGCGGTGTTTTTGGTAGTCGTTCATGACGATCACCTGCTCCCAGTAATCTGCCACTTCGGGCAAATTGAAGTGGTGACACAAATAAACCAGGTTAAGGATATCTTTTTGAAAACAAGAACCGTCAAACCCCACGGAGGACTTTAAAAACTTAGGTCCGATACGGCTATCGGTACCTATTGCATAGGCCACTTCATCCACATCGGCACCTGTTTTTTCGCACAATGCCGAAATGGCATTGATAGACGAAACGCGTTGTGCCAAAAAAGCGTTAGCCGTTAGTTTGGATAGCTCGGACGACCACACTCTTGTGGTAATAATACGTTTGCGAGGAACCCAGTTTTCGTACACTTTAACCAATGCGGCAATGGCTTCCTGCCCTTGCTCATCCTCACCTCCACCAATCAGCACCCTGTCCGGCGATTGCAAATCTGTAACAGCAGTGCCTTCCGCCAAAAATTCGGGACTGGACAACACCTGCAAGTTGACGTCGTTTCCGGTGGAGTTTAGTATAGTACGAATCGCCTGAGCCGTACGAACCGGAAGGGTAGACTTTTCGATAATGATTTTATCGTCCTTGGCCACCTTTGCAATCTGTCTCGCACAAAGCTCAATATATTTTAAATCGGCGGCCCTACCTTTGCCCACACCATAAGTCTTAGTAGGTGTGTTCACCGAAATAAATATCATTTGTGCTTCCTCTATTGCCTGCTCAACGTTGGTGCTAAAAAACAGATTCCTGCCGCGTGCTTCCCTAACCACGTCTGCCAAACCGGGTTCGTAGACCGGCAATTTAGTTAAATCGGCATCATTCCAATCGGCAATGCGTTGCTTATTCAAATCAACAACCGTAACTTTTATTTGAGGACATTTTTGTGCCAGGACAGCCATTGTAGGTCCGCCTACGTATCCTGCACCGATGCAGCAGATATTGTATGCTTTGGGTAATGCCATCTATTTTAAACCACCTAAGCAAAGCTATATTTGTTTGCTATTAAATGAGACCACTAATTTATGACACTTTACTGTTAACACGTGTTAATAGAGGTCATTGCTTGACAAAGAAGGTTTTTTTCTTGATTTACACACGAATTTCATAGGTGACACCATAAAAAAAGGCATAAAAAAATCACCGTCATCAAAAGAACGGTGATTTTATTTTTTTAAGTTATACAGCAATATTCAAATTCGTTTTTCGGAATAAATACTTGCTGCAACGGTATACTTTTTAGTTGTCACTGATATAGGTCACTTCAATATCGTAAACCGAGGTGATATAGCTACCATCACCAACGGTTGAGGGTACAATAACCTTGCTCTTCCCCCCTTTTCTCATATTCAGTATGGCCTGCTCTACTCCGCTGTACACGCCTGAGCCACTTCCAGCCACAAAAACATCAGGATCTACATAACCGTAATTTGAAGGGTCGGATGAATGCCAGAATAACCCGGGCTGATCCAGTGAATCCCTGGCTATAACATACCTGTTATACCTGTACCCCACCTGATTACCAACAGAAACAGCCTTTCCTGTGCCGGTTTCCAGCTCAAAATATATCAAGCCTGTCTCTAACGATTTGTCAATGGTGTCCACCGCCTCCAACGTCCAAAAGTCTTTGTAGTTCAATCCTGCTGGATTATTAGAATCGGGCACACTCTCTAAAAACTCCTGCAAAAGCTCTTGCTCAATAGCCAACCTTTGCCTCGAACTTAAAACAGTATCTGTTTCGCAACTAATAGCCAGTACCAACACCAACAGGCCAACTAACTTTGTAAGTATTTTAATCATTTAATATGTTCTCCTTTTTATTGAACCACAAAGTAAATCTTTTATTGTAATCCTACAAAATACGATGCTTATTTATTCCTTATTAAACCCACCAACTCTACTTTGTACAGAAGGGTAGATCTTCCCGGCACTCTGTCGTCATCGCCTACCAAACCATGCGCCCTGTGCGGCGGCATAATAAAAGTTGCTTTGGATCCTTTGCGCAACAGTAAAATCCCTTCTTCGAGTCCCGACTCTACGCCCCCTTGTCCTACCTTAAAGGATTTGTAACCCAGGGAATCAGACGAATAACAATGCGTTCCATCCAGTAAGGAAACATCATAGGCGATTTTTACCACATCCCCTTTCTGCACCAATTCCCCTTCACCTATTTCTTCAATCTGATACCATAGTCCGGTTTGTGTTTCCAACATCTGATATTCGTTCCTCTCCACATAGGCTTTAATGGCAGAAGCATCCTGTTCCACCATGTACCTGTTAACAGAAATAAGTTCCTCCGCGGTAACTTTCCGCTTCTGAGGTTTTTCATTATTTTGCAGTTTGCATCCTACCATTATTATTAACGATAGGGCACTAACGACGATATATTTACAACGCATTGTTTTTAAATTTTTCATAGAATCGAGGCAGTTCCGTTTTAAATTTTTCTAAAGTTAATTCCAAAGATACTAAAGATTCCCCTCCCGCTGCGTTGCGATGTCCGCCACCGGAAAAATTAAGTTCGGAAAACAAGTTCACCGGGAATTCTCCCCTGGAACGGAATGAACATTTTACCTTATCGTCTTTCTCCATAAAAAAGGCCGAAACATTGATTCCTTCAATACCCAACGGATAGTTCACAAAGCCTTCCGTATCCCCAGGCTGAAAATGATGTGCCTCCAATTCCTTTTTATCCAACCACATAAAGGCAGCTTTTTGTTCAGGCATTAAAGACATCTTGTTTCCTAAAACATGTCCCAATAATTTCATCCTATAAAACGAGTTACTATGGAACACCAACTGGTGAATTTTGTCCTTGTTAATATTTTTTTCCAATAATCCGGCAACCATCCTATAGGTCTCAGGGTTGGAGGAATTATAGCTGAGCGAACCCGTATCTGTCATGATACCGGTGTAGAAACATTCTGCAGTATCGGTGTCCACATAATCGTTCCACCCCAATTTGTTTATTACATTATAGGCCAATTCACAAGTTGAAGATGAAGAAGGAACAGAAATCATTATATCCGCTATTTCCTCGGGATATGGATGGTGGTCTATCATTATTTTTTTGGCATTTAGTTTCCCTATCTCTTTCTCTAAATCGCCAGCACGTTTCAAACTGTTGAAATCTACAAATATCAGCAAGTCGGCATTGCTTAAACTTTTTATCGCTTCTTTCTTGTTTACCTCAAAATTAACGGCATCTTCCGCTCCTTTCATCCAAGACAAAAATTTGGGGTAGGCGGATGGTGAAACAACCTGAACCTTTTTTCCAATATTTCGCAAAACATGGTAAATTCCCAAAGAAGACCCCATGGCATCTCCATCCGGATTCAGGTGCGGGATAATGACAATGTGCTCAGCTCCATGTAATGTCGCCTTTAACGAAGGCGTATCTAACTTATCTATCATATCAACATTTTGAAAGATCAAAGATAAATAAATATCAATAACAGGATTTTGACATGCTACAAATTATTACTATCATTAGAGAAGAAGAAAAATTTTAAACAACCTTTCGGTTGGGATGTTAATATCAAAGCTATTACATAAAACAAATAAACTATGGCAGGGAACAAAACACTAACGATAATCAAACCTTTTGCGGTAAAAAATGGAAAACTGGGCGCCATCCTACATAAAATTGAAGAATCCGGTTACCGATTTGCTGCTATTAAAACTTTAAAACTTGACAAGCACGATGCGGAAACATTTTACGAAGAGCATAAAGGAAAACCATTTTTTGATGATTTAACTGATTTTATGTCTTCAGGCCCCATTACTGCCGCTATTTTGGAAAAAGAAAATGCGGTTGCCGACTTTCGTTTTTTGATTGGCGCTACTGATCCTAATGAAGCAAAGGAAGGAACAATCAGGAAAATGTTTGCCACAGACAAAACCCATAACGCCATTCACGGTTCGGATAGCGATGAAAGCGCAGATAAGGAATGTAACTTTTTCTTTAGTAAACGAGAAAGGCTCTGATTCTGTTGGCAGTCAACAGTCAGCAGTTCGCATTTATCAGTTGCCCAAAGACAAAGGGAATGGAGCTAAGAGATTAGAGAGGCGACTACTGTGCATTATGTTAGAAACATCACTATTTTAAAGTCAAGATTCATAGAACTATCTTCTGTAACGCCCATTAATTGGGCGTTCAATTTTCATTTTTAAATCAGACCCATACCAATTTAACTATATTGGCCGTGGAGAACCTCCAACTTGCTTTTTAAAACATCTGCTGGTATTACCTAAAGGCTCTGTTCATTCAAGCATGCCTACCTGGTATATTCTCACAAGTGATGCGACCACAGAAAAAGCTTTATTGGTTTGTGCCTCTTTTTTTCAACAGTCATCAAAAGCTGCCCTATGAGGGTACACCATACTTGTGTACGTATAGCATTCTCATTTTCGCCATAGAAGTAGTGGAGCAGAAAGTTTTGCTTCATCTTTTTATAATGCTGATGCAAAAAGCTGCTTAATTTTTTCAAGATATGGAAGTCGCACGCTCACACTTACACCCGAGTATTTCAAGCTACTAATTGATTTGGTTTTGGATACTTTTCAGAAAAAGCATCTTATAAATAAGTTACCAAAAGCCTTTCAGCTGTATGGGTATGGTTCATTTGACGAAAGTAAACCCAGTTTGAAAACTGACTTTGAAGAAATAGGTTCGGAGGTTATTAACGGCAAATATATGTACGACAAATACAGGGAGTTTGAAAAGGGAAGAACCGCCATCAAACTAAACGACTACTACAAATCCATCATTCTGCTATATATTGGTTTTGACGATTTTCAAAAATATCTGGACAAATACAAACTAACGGATGAAGAAAACAAGAAGCAGCTTTCGCTAATTAGCGGTGATAAAGCCAACCTCACCTATTACTACATCATCTATTATTTTGGTGAAGATGAGAGAATAATCAAAGGAAAAACCATTATCTCGAACAACTGGAAATACAACTTATTTTTATGTATCCTCTGCCCGATGGTACCATAAGAGAACATTACAGCAACGGATCTGGGATACGGCAAGGAGATACCATTTCCATAAAAACCAAAACCCTTTCGGGTGGCAGATATATTGAAGGAGCCAGTGAGATTTATTATATCGGGCACAAATCTCCTGCCAGTCTTAATTATTTGGTAGGAACCTATTGCACATTCGACATTTACACCAATACGGTAGCCGGAAGAGCCATATTGGAGCGATGCGACACCAAGGAAAAAATGGATAAAATGGCCAGCACACCGGAAATCCCACCATATATTGCTATGGAAATCAGAGACAAGCGCATTGTAAACGACAGTAAGTTAGCGGCCAGGCACTTTCTGGAGCTGTCCACTAACAGCCCATATGCATCCATTTTTGGCAAGGTACCCGGATATTACAAGATCAAGTTTGATGTTGAAGAGAGCTTTAACCCGCAAAAAACGTCCGTATTGAAAAAGACAGAATAGAACTGATCAACAAAGGATCCATCCTGAATTTCAGGTTTAATTTTTCGGGTATTATCGTAATGGAGCGTGTTAACATCAGTGGGGTTGACAATGAGAACAGGTTGGTAAATGGAACCCTTACTTTGGCGTTCAGCCCGTTATAAAAAAGGTATTTCAAGTTATATTATTTCGTATTCTAAGTACTGCTTTTGAAAGCAAACGATTATTCGATTTTTATTGTTTACTGCTTTACAGTATTCGATTTACTTGTACGATGGTGTAACAGATTAGCACAGTTTGTCGTTTTTTTACCGATATGCTATTGATATGAGCGTTATATTTACTTCGTATTTAACGCTATCATTAATTCCCGAAACATATTCAGGACAGGTTATCGGCATAATACCAAGTGCTGATTACTTAGTCAAAATGACATTCGTAGAAAATCTAAGTATTAATTTCTTTCGTCCGAATAATATGATGGTCTGTACTCTGTTCATTCCAATTTCCTCAGTCTTTTTAGAATGATTTTCTGGACCATGTATATGCCTGAGATTATTATCGCAAAATTTACTATAAAAACTTCATCATGGGTACCACTTTATCAAATACCCTGATTTCGATGTTACGATAAAAAATTTCTGCTGTTTCGGATTGGAACCCTATTTTACCTTCCTTAAGCTGAAGGTTTGTGGCCATATTAACAATTTCGCCATTGAGTTTGTGAATCGCGTATCTGTCTTCCATCACGATAACCTCACACTTATTCCATCGATTGTTTAACGCATTGTATTGTTTGGGTTTAGAGGCCAACACCTCATTTATCTTTGGGATGCTAATCCCGCCATCTTTGGGATTCAAAAACCGTGAGCTATCCTTTGCCCCAAACCACATCAATGGCTGTGTAGCCCAGAAATCACCTGTATGGTTCATGTGTTTAATATGGTTGTAACGAATCTGGTATTCAATACCCACAGGCCATATTTTGTCATCCACTACATGATAATAACATCCGGCATCGTATTGGTACTGATCAAAGTTATTGGCGATCTTACTTCCCCACTTGTATTCGAATTTCAATATAAACTTGCTGTATGTTTGATCGGTATAGAATAATCCATGTGTCGCATTTGTTCTCGCAGCCAAATCAATGCTATCGGGAAAATGATCGTTAAAAACATGAATCATACTGTCCTCTACAACAAATACTTTGCTAGCCAGTTCTGCATCATCTTTGCGAAGTTTAAGATAAAAACCATCCAAGTTTACCCTGTTGAATAGTTTTACAAAGTTGGTCTCATGGTCAGGCGCACAGGAATTCAACAGGATAAGGGTTACAAGTGCTAGCAAATTGAAGTTTTGTTTTTTCATTTTGAAGATTGGATTTTGCTAATAAAATTTTTGTATAGGATTAGTCGTGGTACCGGTAGTTATATGTTCGTCCTTCAATTTATCGTAAACATCAAGAATAAAGAAGCCTTAGATATCCACTTTTAGTGTTTCCGACACAAAGTTTATTTGTATTTCTAAATTTGTGTGAATGCTTTGGTGTATTTCGTCAGTATGGGGGTGCCCAATAATGTTTTTAATTAACCCTGGCACTAACAGATTAAAAGCAGAGAGACTCTGTAACCCCCATCCCCACATCTTTGATACGGTACTTCCCCCAGCTTCGGAGCTAAGGGGAAGAGCCATTCGTTCTGTAATTATAATTCGTAAGTTTACAATTTTCACAAACTTAAATTCGGACACCTCTTTTCATATTTAAGCACTTCGTGGTTATTTATCATTCCCTACAAAATAGAAACAAGTTGTGTCCGCATAGTTAACTACCAACCAGCAGCTTTCAAAACCTTTTTGGGGAATTTATTTATAGGACGAATACAGATATCCTTGGCATAGCATTCGGCACCTTCCGATTGAATCTGAATTTGACCTTTTGTTAAAGGATTCCCGTTTTTACTTTTGGCATCGGTTAAAGCCAGCACAACCACACCATTGGTTACATGTACGGCCTTGTCCCCTATCACATAAAGATCAACCCTTGTCCATTCACCATGCGGGCTTTCCGCATCAAAAGATCTTTTTGCACTTTTTACAAAATTATCAGAAGTGGGATCCCAGCGTTTTTCATCATTCGCCCTGACTTTGGCACTGGTGCCGGCCAAAGTAAACAAATCACCAAAGTCACGCTCCTGAATTTGAGATTCCAGACAGGATTTCCACACATCCCAAAATGCACCATGTTCTCCATGGCAATGGTACAACAATCCGCAATCCCTTGGTTTATTCAAACGTGGTTCATATTTCTTTTCTCCCCACTTAAAAAGCAAAGTGAGGTGATAGTTAGAGTAGGATTCTATTGAAGTAAGCCCCCCATAAGCCAGCCCCGATATATTTAACACCGGTTCTCCATCCTCATCGGTACTGACCGTAAACAAGTCAAACGGATCACCTAATCCAACCGGTTTCTTGTTTTCCCCATTGGCTTCTTTTTGATATCCTTCGGGCAGGTTTTTTATCGATTTGTGAGGAACCCCGGTCCATACTTCCCAAGCCGTGAGATCGTTGTCCAAAAGAACTTTCCAGTCTTTGGACTTCACTTTTTTAGCAGGGTATTTTACTTTGACTGTTTTCTGAGCAACCAAATTGCCCGACATAAGTACGGTTAAAGCCAGAAGCAAGATTTTTGTTTTCATGTATATCAGTTTTAATTAACGTCGATTAATTATAATTATTCAATAATATTTGTAGCTCTGTAAGATCGGTGTTCAAAATCTCAAAAGCAAATTATTTAGTTTAATTAGCAAAAGTAGCGCACAAAAAAAAATAGAATTACGCAGTTATTTCGATTTGTTTAATAATCAGTTTTCCAACGGTGAAGTCTTGTCGAGCATGCTTTCGCAAATGGCATTGTTTCTAAAGTTTGTGTTTATTTATGGGAACTTTCAATTTGTAAGTAGCGCTCCTTTAGGCGTGCGCCTACCTCCTTTTAAGGGAACTTTAGCCTTCCGGCAGGTGCCGGAGAGATTTGCCGTCTGTCAGTTGCACTGGGAGCGGTAAAAAAACGAATAGCATTCAATGCGCAATAAGACAGTTCAACAAAATACTCTCGAGACAGCTACTTACTGTTTAAAACGAATTTTCTGCTGGTACTGTTCTCTTTTGTCGGAAAATCTTCCGGAATAGCTTGCGTTACTTTTCCTGTAGCAGCCCATTCCACTCCACGGGTTAAGGAAACAATAAACCCAACCCCTTCGCACGAATAATCATCATGCCCCAGGGTGGTATGGAAAATTCGTCCTTTGCCATAATCCACCACCATAAGAATAGGTTCATGCCTATCCGTTGGAGCCTTACCCGAAGCATCTTTACCAGTAGCCAAAACAGTCATATTTACGGCAGGTCCCCTTAGCTTGGCATAACACTCATCTTTAGCCGTTAACCAAACATTCGGCATTCCTTGGGTAATAGGATGATCCGCTACCCGAACCGTGATTGGCACAAGGTGTTGCGGTCCATGCGCACCGCATTTGCCCTCGGAATGATCCCTCTTTAACTCGCCCTCATTGGTATAGTACACGTAGGGGCCGTCTTTTGCGCTTCTGTTGCCCCAGCCTCCAAGGCCAATCATTTGATTAAACGCTTTCCAATCGGGCCACGCATTATCAGCCGCATGAACCGAAACAAATCCGCCTCCATTTTCCATATAGTCTTCCAACGCTTTTTGGGTACTTTCCGACCAATTCGCTGCTTTCCATCCGAAATTAGAAACTACCACATCGTACTTCTTAAACTTGGGCGCAAACTCAGGATCGTGTTTGGGTTCTTTTAAATCGTGCGTTTCACCAACTTTGGCCAAGGGCAAGAATTCTTTTTCCCTTTGCCCTTTCCAGGTATATTGAGTTCGGTAAACATCAACTTTAAACAATCCTGTTTCTTCCAGGTATTGCTTCATCATAATGGTTGACTTGGGCCATACCGCATGGTTATTTTGTCCATCAACAATAAGGACCTTTATCTTTGCATGAACAGATGCAATAACCATCATCAAACAGATAATAAATGTCAGTTTTTTTTTCCTCATAAATTCTAGTTTTCCTATGTTTAAAAATAGTAATACCGATATGTTAATGATATTAGCGTTAAATTTACTTCGTATTAAACGCTATCATTAATCATCTGCACAATACCAAGTGATCATTCCATAGTCAAAATGGTATAAGCTACAGATCACCAGCGCATATTGAAATTTCTAATCCTGTTATAAACCAGTCTACCGAAACTAGTTCGGGACATTTGATCCTTATTTTTGGCCTAATTATTGGCTTCCTGTCTGCAGCTGTCTGGAGGCCATGCCGGTTTACATTGCTTAAAGGTGGTAAGAATATTAATAAGATTTATATATATATTGCATATAATACAGGGGAGAAAATAGTATTTCAGCCCGAGATTCGAAAACGGTTGGTTTTTCTCCAATAGATAATGGGTAGATCCTGGAGGCTCAATCAATGTTGCTAATTATAATTGTAACAATTCTAATTGTTTTCTTTCATAGCAAATGATGTTGATTCTTCTGTTAACTCGTATGTACTTTGTAGGGTTGGTAGTTGAGAATGATTTGTCAAATAAATCGAATTCACGACCATCGATTATTATTTTAGCGGTCACCTATATACTGTTGAACTAAGCTTTTTGTATCTAAAAACCTAACACAAACAACATTAAAACAAGTCAAACAACATGCTATATATCTGCACGTTACCGAACCAAAAAATTTCAGGTGACCTATTGGTTACAATGCCCTCCTATGGTTACTTTTTATGGATTTTGCAGAAAATAAAAAAGCACCTAAAATCAATATTTTAAGTGCTTTCAACTTCATTTGTCATGTAGTGGTGTGCCCAGAACAAGACTCGAACTTGCACGGAATTGCTTCCACAGGCCCCTCAAACTAGTAGAAAGCATTTAAGACCGTAGATAACAAGAACGGTCTTTTTTGTATCCACTTCTTTTACTAGTCTTTACGCGCCTTTACTATCCTTTACTATTATTTGGGAGAAAGTAGAATTACGAGAAATACAATATTTGTTTCCGAATTGTTTCCGAATAATTCACTCGACTGCGAAAGCACAAATTTTAGTAATTATGGCGAATGCTACAGTGAGTATTTATTTAGACAGCTCGTACACAAAAAAAGATGGTACGTCTCGTTTTTACATCAGGGTAACTTTAAACCGAAAGGTAAAAAAGATTCCTTTGAATCTTTATATCAATCCTGATTATTACAATCCAAGTACGAAAAGGATTAAAGAAGTTAAAGAGGTTCCGGATGCAAAGAAGAACAACCTCTATCTAAAGGAAAAAGAAAGTGAAGTTGAACAAATCATTATTGAATTAGAAAGAAGAAAGCAACCTGTTACCTTCACCAACATTTTAAACATTTATGAGAATAAAGAAGTTAATGGCAGCTTTATTGAATTTGCAAGGGCACGTCTAGAAAACGAAAGGAATGTATTAAAAGCGAATACGTATAAAGGTCTTGTGTGGGCACTTGATAAGTTAGAAAGACATCATCCGAATGTAACTTTATATGAAATTGATGAAGATTGGTTAGAGAGCTATCGGAATTTACTAATTGAAGTATTAGGGAATAAATTAAACACCATTTATGGTGATTTCTCCATGATTAGGAAATACATCACCGTAGCTCACAAAAAGTCCATCATCAAAACGAATCCCTTCCACAATTTCTCATTTGAAAAGGAGGATGGCAAAAAGGAACACCTTACTCTTGATGAACTGGACAAGCTCCACAAGTATTATAATAACAAACATTTCTTGGATGTAACCAGTCATGATGACCGTGGTAAGACTTACCTAACCGGATTAAAATATCAGGAAACTCTACAGCACATACTTATTAGCTGCTATTCAGGATTGCGACTTTCTGACTTAAAGCTATTACGATATAAACATATCGAGAATGATATGATTATCATGCCTATGGCTAAAAGCCGGAAGAACAAGGAGAAAATGCTTCGAATTCCTATTACCAAACGACTTGAATCTATATTGGACGTAGATGGCAATAAGAAACCTACCGATAAGATTTATCAGGGCTTTGTCAGGAACAGTACCGACATCAATCCCATGTTAAGGCACATAATGAAGGAAGTTGGTATTAATAAATACCTCACCTTCCACTCCACCCGTCACACTTTTGCTGTGAGTGCATTAACTCTGGGAATGTCCATTGAAACCGTATCTGATATTATGGGGCATAGCGATTTGAAAACCACTCAAATTTATGCCAAGGTTATTGACGATAAACGAATTGAAGAAATGTCGAAGTGGAATAAACTTAACAAGCTTGATGATAATGACGACAACTACAATCAGGCTGTTTGTCCGGACTGCGACAATCCGGTTCTCACATTCGAGAAAGGTGTAATAAGGCTTAATAAATTGAATCTGGAGTGTCCATACTGCTCTCAGCAGTTCTCATATAAAATAGCCAAGTAAAAACTTATCAATTGAAATCATATGCGACCTAATTCTGATAATATGAAATCGCAATTGAAATTTCTTTGCAGGTTTTTAACTAATCGAATAACAAATTTTTAATAGGAAAGCTTAATGGTTGCATATGATTTCATTGAAAAAATAGGAAGGATAAAAGTTAATTACAGAAGAAAATGCCTTGGTGTACTAGAGGAGTTTACATCAGAAGCAGCGTATAATGATAAGTTAGACAAATATTTTCGTGAGTTTCGTAAAGAAATAATCAATTTACCTTTTCTGGTAAATACCAGACAGTCGAGAAAAACGGTTCTAAAAAACCTACATGATGAATTTATTCATACAAAAGAATCATTGAATGGTCAGGTAAACAGAACACTTCAGGAAAGCTATGATTGTATTTATAAACGGAAGTTCTGTTTCCGATACATATACCCTCGGTTTCTAAAGAAACGATACCTCACAAAAGTAAGAAGTGCATATCAGAAACTACACCTTGTATGTTTATTGCACAACAACAAGATTGAGGAAGCGATGGAAATGATAAAGTCAATTGCTTTAAATGACGGTATCGAACTTAAAACAATAGAGCAAGCTTCATTTGAGCGCCTTAAAACAAATCTTTCAAGTCCGGAATTAGCATTTCTGTCAATTCTTATCATGAAAAAAATTGCACAAGACGAGAATTTTAACCGAACGCTTTTCTCAAATATATTGGCAGACCATTTCTCAACAAAGAAAGCGGATGCCCCAAAAGCAAGTCAGATACGAAAACAGTTCACAGAGGTAAATGATAATGTAAAAAAGAATGTAGGAAAGCTCCTAACAGAGTTATCTGCTACTTGTATGTCAGAGCATTCGTAAATTTTTTTTCAAAAAAATGAAAATCATTATTTACTGAATAACTGAATGTTAGCTCAAGGGGACAGAGGGGGATATCCCCCTCTGTCCCTTTTTTGACATTTGAAGCAAATGTATGTTCGCCTACAAGTTCACGAATTGATAAAACATACATTTTTATGACGAAAGATGATTTAAACAATCTGGTAACTATCGCTGATTTGAAACATTATTCAGATAAAATTATTAGCGAACTACGTAGGTTACTGGAAAAGGAAAAACCTGAATTTTTCAGTCCTACTCAGTTTAGTAAGAAAACAGGTATGCCATATACTACTGTCATTCATTATTGCAAAAACAACCTGTTAAAAGCGCATCAGGCGCATAAAGGAGGTGCATGGCATATTGCAGCCAGCGAAATAGAGCGCCTTAATAAGGAAGCAGAAGACAATCAGTTAAATATCAGATAATGGAGAAGAAAGAAAAAATAATAGCTCAAAGTAAAATTGATTTGGCTAAAGCGTATAACGTGAGTTACAAAACGTTTAACAGTTGGCTTGAACCATTGCATGAAAAACTGGGAGAATATCGAGGAAAAACATACACCCCGAAGCAAGTGAGTATCATTTATGAAAAACTAGGTCGTCCCAATTAAATCTTATAGTTATGGTAGTTTACCTCTCCGGAATCAATTACGAAACCAACAAGCAAGAGTTAGATAGATTAAAAGCCAACTTGTTTGATTTAGGCTGCACAATTATAACTCCAGAAGCAAAAGAACTTGACAAACTTAGTTGGGCTGAAAACCTAAGTTTGCGTTTTAGCTTTCTTCACAGTAGCAGCACTATTTACATGCTACCTAAATGGAAAGAAAGTACAATTGCTCGAATTGAGCTTACAGCAGCGATGGATGATAAAATACCGCTCTGCTTTTCTCCTGAAGATATAAGAAAATTAATAACCACCCTTGAAAGCTAGATAGGTTACGGTGGAGTTGAACAAGGGCAGCTCCACCTTTTCTATACTTTTAAAAACGATTTATATGTCAGTAATATCATTACCTTCTAATACAGTCTCCAAACTTTTTTACTTCGATAACAGGGTAAGAAGCTTTTACGAAAAACATGGTTTCAATTCTGTTCCTTTTGATGGACAAAAGGTGCAAGAAATGATTGATGCCTCACACCAAGAACTAACAGAATTATTTCTCAAAATATGGGGTTCATCTATGGGCTATCACCTATTGGATAAGTTTTACAGTTACCGAGGTAATATCTATGAGTTCTTTATGTGCTTAGATGGTACAAATAGGGAAATGTTCACAGGTAAAGACTGGTAGATGATGGATGCAAATTATATAATAGAACAAATAAACGGTGATATTCATGGCGTTATCTCCAATTTTATTGAACTCAAAAAATCCGGAACCAGTTTTTCTGCTTGTTGTCCCTTTCATAATGAAAAGACACCATCTTTCAGTGTGAATCCGGCAAAAGGTATTTTCAAGTGTTTTGGGTGTGATAAAGGCGGTGATGCAATTGAGTTTATTAAAGAACATGAAGGTGTTGACTTTAAGGAAGCCGTTGAAATTGGTGCTAAGAAACTGAACTTGGATTTTGAATGGAAGAAAAGCTCCAATTTTGACCAAGCTAAATACAGGCATATTGAAAGCATGCAGGTAGCCTGCAATATAGTCGAGCGTTACTTTACTGAAAACTTATCCAACCCGGAAGCAAAAAAGTACATTGAACAACGTAAACTGGTAACTCCGGACAATGAAAGTCTAAGTATGGGTTATGCTCCAAATGGTAATGCACTACTGGCTTATGTCCGAAAGAATGGAGTAAAAACAGAAATACTGGAAGAGATTGGAGTTTTAAAAAGTAACGACAAAGGTGTTTATGACTTCTTTCGCAATAGGTTGATATTTCCAATCTCCAATTCCAGAGGTCAAACCATCGCTTTTGCCGGGCGTGATTTGAGTGAAAACTCCAAAGTAAAATATCTGAATACTCCAGAGAGCAGTATCTATGTAAAAGGAAATGAATTGTATGCTTTAAATGCTGCAAGATTTACCATTAAATCAGAAGGCCGGGCATATATAGTCGAGGGTTATCCTGATGTATTACGAATGCATTCCGTTGGTATTACCAACACAATAGCCACATGCGGAACGGCTCTAACTACAGCACAAGCAAAACTATTAAGGCGGTACACCAATAAAGTAACACTAATTTACGATGGTGATAGTGCCGGACTAAGAGCTACCGACCGGAATGCTGAAATACTGATTAAAAATCAGTTTCATGTATCGGTTATAATACTGCCGGAGAAGCAAGACCCGGACAGCCTGTTTACTTCAAAAGAGATATTTCTTCAGTACAACGAGAAGCAAACTGATTATATCATTTTTAAAACGGCTCAATATGCTAAAAAGTCCACCTCCGACCCTGTGTTTAAATCGGAAGCTATTAAACGTATTTCGAAGTTGATTGCCAATTACGACAAAAGCAAACAGGAGGTTTATATTGAGTTTTGTACCGAACACATTAAGCCAAAGAAAGCGTGGCAGGATGCTCTAAAAGAACTCACTAAGGACGAACCTCAAAATAATCAACGTTATACCATTCCGAAGCACGTTAGTTTAAATGATTTCAATCGTTGGGGTTTTTATGTGGAAGATAATTGTTACGTGTTCCGAAATAAAAAAGGCGATGATTTTGTAACGCATTCTAATTTTGTGATGTCTCCCCTGTTTCATATTGAGAGTACCATTAATGCCAAGCGATTATATGAGATTAAGAACAGGCACAACCTGACTAAGATTGTTGAACTACCGCAAAGGGATTTGGTCAGTATTACCAACTTTAAACTGCAAATTGAATCTTTAGGCAACTTTCTTTGGACTGGTGGTGAGAGCGAACTCAACAAGCTCAAAGCATGGCTTTACGAAAAGACAAAGAGCTGTAAAGAGATTACTCAACTAGGTTGGCAGCGTGAAGGTTTCTTTTGTTGGGGAAATGGCATTTTCAATGGCGATGAATTTATAAAAGCAGACCGCTACGGCATTGTAAAACATACAGACCGCTACTACTACATTCCTGCCTGTTCTGAAATTTATTCCGATGACGATACCTTGTTTGAGTTTGAACGCCATTTCATTCATAACGAAGGTAATGTCACGCTTTATGAATACGCTCAAAAATACACGGCTGTATTCGGTGACAATGGCATAGTAACCTTGGCTTTTTACTTTGCTTGTCTGTTTATGGATGTGGTTGCTAAACGCTTCGATAAATTTCCCATCCTGAACATGTATGGCCAGAAAGGTTCTGGAAAAAACACCTGTGCCGAAAGCATCTTGTACATGTTTGGTAAAAAAGGCAAAGTACCTAACCTGCATAACTCCAGTAAACCATCCATTGCCGACCATGTGGCTACAAGCGCCAATGCTGTATGTGTTCTGGATGAATACCGGAACGACCTTGAAATGGAGAAACGTGAACTACTTAAAGGATTCTGGGATAAAACCGGACGTACCCGGATGAACATGGACAAGGATAAGAAGAAAGAAACCTCAAAAGTAAATCAGGGTATTATTGTCTGCGGTCAGCAAATCGCCACAGCTGATATTGCTTTGTTCAGTCGCTTTGTGGCATTGGGTTTTTCAAAAACAGTATTCTCACAAGAAGAAGAACAAGCCTTTCACGAACTGGAGAAGATAAACAAACAGGGATTGACACAAATCACTCATCAATTACTCAAGCACCGTGAAGCATTTTCCAAGCATTACAACCAAACGGTAAGTGCCATTAGTGAGAAGTTCCGGGAATTATTAGCTGATACCTCAATTGAAACCCGGATTTTCAATAACTGGCTCACCATTGCATCGGCCTATGCTACTGTTGCAAAAATTGTAGAGTTGCCGTTTAATTACGATGAAATCATTCGTTTGTTTGTAAAGATGATGACAACCCAGAACAAAGAAACAGCTCGTAACGATGATTTGGGTGTGTTCTGGAAAACCGTGCAATACCTTATCAGCTCCAATATGCTATTTGAAGGTGGTGATTACAAGGTAATGTATATGGACAGGATTAACCGAACATTTAAGCAAAATGGCGAATGGCAAAAAAGCGAAATTGTACTTCCCGAACCACAGGATATTCTTTTATTATCTGTAAGCCGGGTTTTTGGATTGTATAAATCACAGGCATTAAGAGAAGGTGATAAACCTCTCCCGGAAGCTACGGTTGAGTATTACCTCAAAAACAGTCCATCTTTTATTTGTGATACCAAGAAAGTAAGCTTTAAGAAAATTGATGCCAAAAGCGGAATGCAGGAATACGATGAAAATGGCAATAAGAAGTTTACCAGTACCACCGCTTTTGTATTCTATCTCGACCAACTTAATCTTAATCTGGAAAGTGCAAAAAGGCAATAACATTACATTCAATCTTATTGGCAAAACGAGGGTTTCTTCTGGAGAAGCTCTCGATTTTTTATTGGGTAAAATTAAAAAGCAGTTGGAATAGATTCTTAAAACACGAAATCTTCTTACAAATTCAGTTACTTAGGTAACTTATAATACTTAGAATAGGATTATTTATTAAATACTAAAGAGTTATGGCAACTTCATTAACTCTATCTGGTTACTTGAGATTACTTAGAGTTACTTAATCAATCATCCTATATGTAATTCATTACTTAGTGACCACTTGGGTACTTAGCAAAATTCTAAAGTTCTAATATGTACAAATTACAGTTACTCAAACGTATAATAGAAGCTAAGTAAGTTAAGTACCCTTTTTTCATAAAATCTGTTTAGAATAATCTTTTTCTTGCGTAATTCTTCATTTTGTTTTTCTATATTTGACTAAATTGTCTAAAAATATTTTTCTAATGAAGAGCGTAGAATTTGGGGCTTATTTAAAGGCTCTTAGAGAAGACAAAGGTATTCCACAACGAAAAGTTGCGCATGCAGTAGACGTTGATACAAGCACATTATCAAAGATGGAGCTTGGAGAAAGACCAATTACAATTAGTATGGTTAAGCCTTGGGCTGAAACGTTGGATATTAATTTTCAAGATATACAAGTCAAATACATTTGTACGAAAATTAAAATAGATTTTGATGGACAACCATATCTAAAGGAAGCTTTAAAAAGAATAATAAACGAAATAAAATAGCATATTAGAATGCAAAACTTATTAAATGACCTAATTGGACTACTTCAACAAGATGAAAGGCTTGTAGTAGATGGTAAGCTACTCAAAAACAAAATTATTGAGTTGGCTTTACAACTTGACCCCGCATTAATTAAAATGCTCCTTTCACACGAAAGTATCAAAAAGCATTTTTTTGAAAATGTGGAGGGTATCTTAGTATTTGATAAAATTAAATTCCAAAAGTTTGTAAGTAATAAAGCTTTTTTACCTGACAGCTATACGTCTTTTAAAAACCGTATTGGTTTAACTGATGATGATGAGTTTATAAAAGAAAATAAAGATGTTGTATTGGCTTGGCCATATAAGGATTGTGTTTTGGAAGGCAATCAAGTTTCTGATAAAGAAAAGCGAAAAGAACATTTTTGGAATGAAATATTAGCTCCTGATGAAATAGATAGAATATTATCAGCAAAAGTTCTAACTAACTTTAATCGTGTTACCCCAGGCAATGAAAAAGAAGATTTACATCCCTCCGTTAATGATAATTACTTAATAAAGGGAAATAATCTATTAACTCTTTACACTTTAAAAGAAACGCATAAAGGAAGAATTAAGCTTATTTACATAGACCCTCCTTATAATACAGGGAATGATGATTTTGGATATAATGATAGATTTAACCATTCCAGTTGGCTAACTTTTATGAAAAACCGTCTGGAAGTAGCAAAAGAGCTACTTACTAAAGATGGTTCAATATGGATAAATATAGATGATGTAGAAGCTCATTACCTTAAAGTTCTTTGTGATGAAATGTTTGGTCGTGAAAACTTTGTTGCTAATGTCATTTGGCAAAAGAAGTTTGCACCTCAAAATGATGCAAAATATTTTTCAGATAATCACGACCATATTCTTGTTTATGCTAAAAATAAAGAGGTTTGGAAACCTAACCTTTTACCTCGTAGCGAAAAAACCATTGCTCGTTATAAGAACCCAGATGAAGACCCTCGTGGACCTTGGACTTCTGGTGACCTTACCGTTAAAACATATAATGCAGATTACGATTATACTATAACAACTCCATCAGGGAAAGAAATAAATCCTCCTAAAGGAATTTGTTGGAGAGTTTCAAAAGCAAAATTTCAGGAATTAGTTAGTGATAACCGTGTTTGGTTTGGTGCGGAAGGAAGTAATGTTCCTCGCTTAAAACGCTTTCTTTCAGACGTAAAAGATGGTCAAACACCTTTAACTATTTGGACTCATTCAGAAGTTGGTCATAACCAAGAGGCGAAACAAGAATTAAATAAACTACTGGAAACAGACCTTTTTAAAACACCAAAACCCGAAAGGTTAATGAAACGGGTAATTGAAATTGGTTCAAATGAAGGAGATTATGTTCTTGATTTTTTTGCTGGAAGTGGAACTACAGCTGCAACGGCTTTAAAACTTAAAAGACGTTTCATAACAATAGAGCAAATGGATTATGTAGAAAGTGTAACTAAACTACGATTGAAGAAAGTGGTTGAAGGTGAACAAGGAGGTGTTTCTGAAAATGTAAACTGGTCTGGTGGTTCTTCATTTGTTTATTGTGAGCTTTTAAAGTTCAACCAGAAATTTGCTGATTTAATAGAACAGTCTACAAATCTGTCTGAGTTAAAACAGGTATTGAATACGATTAAGGAAAAAGCATTTCTTAAATATCAGTTGAATAGCTCCGAACTATCAATTGATAATGAGGATTTTCTATCACTTGATTTAGACAAACAAAAATCAGCACTAATTGAAGTGTTAGATAAAAATATGTTATACGTGCCACTCTCTGAAATAGATGATTTGGACTATGGCTTGTCAAATCAAATAATTAAAATCAATAAAGATTTATTTACAGCTAAGCCTTAATCCTAATCCATATTTGAAAAATGCCAATAAGAATAAGAACTACTGAAAAACACCCTCATCCAATTTGGGAGCAGCTAATTAAAGAGTTTCCTGTATCTGAAATACAAGGTTTTGTTTTTACTTGTACAGATGATGAATTAATTGAGGCAACCAAATCAAGCGATAGTAACATTCCAATTCAATGTTTAGAAGCGGTTGAGTATGATAACGAAGAAGAGTTTATACCCGAAAACATCTTCACAAATGAAGAATGGTTAAATAAAATAAAATCAGCCAATTTCTTCGGTAGCAGCTTACTGTTACTTTCATATATGCCGAATGATACAGTCTTATTTAAACTTCACGAAGTTGTCAAAAATGGTAATGAGATTAATTTCAATTCTGTTACTGATTTTCAAGACGAGGTTGCTTTTATTGATTGGTGGCGTTCTATTAAGAAATTAGGTCAAACTAAACCAACCGTTGAAGCAAGGCCAAGACAAGCCTTAACTGTATTTGATGATATTATCGAAAGAAATGGATTTTCGTGGGGTGGTAATATGGATGGCTTTATCCTCAATAATTTAAATAATGCAGTTATAGCAACAATAGAAGTCCGTCAGTCACGGAGTTTTCCTATTGAAAGATATGACCCTGCAAATTATTTTTCAGGTACACAAAGAAAAGGTGGTGATTTTAAGACGTGGCTTCCAATGGTATATCTTAAAAAGGCTTATGGTGTGCCAATAGTTCTTTTAACGCTGAGTACAAAGAGCGGCAATAAATTTGGTTATACGGAAGTAAACTCAATTAATTACAACCGTATTTTTTACCAAAATGATGTGCCACCCACCGCTAATATTACTGAAGACTTTGGAGTTTTTAAGAAGTGGTTATTAACCCTCACATCACAAAATTGATTTAAGGCTAATGGATAAACTACACGAAATATTAGATGCAGCTTTAAAATTTAATGGTCCCGATTTTTACAAAAATCAGGTTCCAGAATATGTCTATTCAAATCTTAGAGCAGATTTCAGTCCAAGACCTTATCAGCAAGAAGCTTTTGGTAGGTTCAATTTCTTTTGGAAAGATTATCACGATAGACCAAAAGGAGTACCTACACAATTATTGTATCATATGGCAACTGGTAGTGGTAAAACGCTTGTTATGGCGGGGCTTATCATTTACCTGTATGAGCAAGGGTATCGTAATTTTCTATTCTTTGTAAACAGCACCAATATTATTGAGAAAACAAGGGATAACTTCTTTAATACCACATCATCTAAATATTTGTTTGCAGATAGTATTTCTATTGGCGATAAACAGGTTAAAATTAAAGAGGTAGATAATTTTCAAGCGGCAAACCAAGAAGATATAAATATTGTATTCTCTACTATTCAGGGCTTACATTCAAGGCTAAACACACCTAAAGAAAACAGCCTTACTTATGATGATTTTGAAGAAACTAAGATTGTTCTTATTTCAGATGAAGCCCACCATATTAACGCAGAAACCAAAAAGAAAAACGAGCTTAATAAAGATGAGGTTGAAGATATACTAAGTTGGGAAGGAACAGTAAACCGTATTTTTAATGCCAACAGGGAAAATCTACTGTTAGAGTTTACTGCAACAGCCGATTTATCCAACCCACAAATTGAGGAAAAATACAGTGATAAACTCATTTTTGATTATCCATTAAAGCAATTCCGTATTGATGGTTATTCTAAAGAAGTCAAGGTACTGCAAGCAGACCTTTCCCAATTCGACAGAGCAATTCAGGGAGTTTTATTAAGTCAATACAGACGTAAGGTATTTGAGAAGTACAAAAAACTTATCAAGCCTGTAATTCTCTTTAAGTCCAAAACCATTAAGGATAGTCAAAACTTCTTTGATGAATTTGCAGAAGGTATCAAAAACCTAAAGGTTTCTGATTTGGAAAAGATTAAAAATTCTAATCCTGATGAAGCAATAGCCAAAGTGTTTCAATATTTAGAGGATAATAATATTAGTCTTGAAAACCTTATTACCGAGCTAAAAGAAGATTTCTCAGAAGAAAAACTCATTTCTGTAAACAGTAAGAATGAAAGTGAGGAAAAGCAATTAGCTGTCAATTCCTTAGAAGATGAAGAAAACGAATACCGTGCTGTATTTGCAGTAGATAAGTTAAACGAAGGTTGGGATGTATTAAACCTCTTTGATATTGTTCGTTTGTATGATACCAGGGATGCCAAAAAAGGAAAGCCCGGTAAAACCACAATGGCGGAAGCTCAACTTATTGGTAGAGGTGCAAGATATTGTCCGTTTCAAATTTCAGAAGAACAGCAATTCTTTAGCCGTAAGTTTGATGAAGATGTTACCAATGAATTGAGAGTTTGTGAAGAACTATACTATCACAGTGCTTACAATCCAAGATATATTCAGGAGTTAAATACAGCTTTAGAAGAAATCGGTATTAAAGCCAAACAGTCTATTGAAAGACCTATGAAGCTAAAACCTCAATTCAAGGAAACATCCTTTTATAAAGCGGGCTTCATATTCCTTAATAAGCAAGAAAAATACAATCGTGAAGATGTATTCAGTTTAAAATCCACCCTTATTGAGCAAACACACAAAGTTTCTCTTAAAACAGGTTACACCAAGTCAAGTATTGCCTTCGGCAAAACTTCTACAGCTGCGGTAGATAAAAAAGAAAAGGAATACAAATTAGCTGATTTCGGAGAGCATATTGTACGTAAAGCAATCAATAAACTTGATTTTTATAAGTTCTCTAATCTTAGAGTACACCTTCCTAATCTTACATCTATTTCAGAATTTATTACCTCAGAGAACTATTTGGGTAAAGTAAAATTGGATGTATCAGGATTACCAGAGCAAATTGAAAAATTAACCGCAAGAGAGAAACTTGATGCTACTATAAAAGTACTGGAAGATATTGCAACTGTAATTGCTTCTGATAAGATTGAATTTAAGGGAAGTAAAGAATTTAAGCCATTTATGATAAAAGATAAGATTACTGATAAGGTTTTAAATTTTGCACTTAGCGATAGTACAGATAAAGAATTTGGAAAATCAATGATAAACCCAACAGAGACAAATTACCATCTCGATTTAAGTAGTAGGGATTGGTATGCGTTTGAAGATTGCTTTGGTACATCGGAAGAAAAATTACTCATTAAATTCATAGATAAAGCATACGAGAAATTAAAAACCAAATTTGAGGAAATCTACTTAGTTCGAAATGAAAGGCATTTTAAACTATACAATTTTGATGATGGTAGACCTACGGAACCAGACTTTGTTTTGTTTGTAATGAACCATCAGCCTGAAGAAAGTATGCATTATCAAATTTTTATAGAACCTAAAGGTGAACACCTTTTAAAGAAAGACGCATGGAAAGAAAAATTCTTAATGCAGCTGAAGGAAGTTCACTTTTTAGAACAATTATGGAAAGGAAAAAATTATATTATTTGGGGTATGCCTTTCTACAATGAAGCCCTTACCAAAAATAAATTTGAAGATGAATTAAATAGAGTTTCCTTAAAGAATTAGATGGCTTTATTCAATATTAATTCTCTAATGGAAGTGTTTAATGTGAATACAAATAATATCTATGTTTAAACTAAATCTATTATTATGAATGATTGGGAAAAAATAGTGTGTTTAATTTTATCTGTTAATAGATGGGAATTAACCAAAACCTTAGATTCTTACGCAAAGTTAAAAGAGAAAAAAATATTTGATGTGGATTTTATCGCGCAATCAGATTTTCAAGATGTGGGAATGCGTTTAAAGCAAGCAGGTTATGATAGAGGTTCACTAACCTTTATGATGTCAGATAGATTGGTAAGTGCAGCCAAAACTATTACTGAGAAGGATATAAATGTGCAAGGAACACTATTAGAAACTGAAAGTGAAGAAAATAGAAAGTTCTTATTGTCATTGAGTGGTTTGGGTGAAAAATCTGTATCTGATTTTTATAGAATTATTTGGAATCAACAATCATAGTATCATTTTCTAAAAAATGATATAAACATAGCTATTACTGCTATAGGCTGAACTAATTAAAATATGACGATTCAAGAATTAATTACAAAAGCAGGTTTCTTCAATAAGATAAAAGATGCAAACAATCTTTTTGACGAGCTTAAAAAGTTAAGCGAAACTGAATTAAAGAATATTGAGCAACAAATACAACCTGATAGTGTATTTCGTCCGGTTGTGTTACTTCGGTTTTTAGTAGTGCAATTACTACTTCAAAAAAAGGAAGTAAATGCTTCTGTAATTGATGAATTAAAAACAGCTATTGAGAATCGTGATATTTCAGAGTACTACGATGCTACTCCTGAATTTATTGAGAGCTTGACCAATTACAAGGATAGCAAGAAAGGTATGTTTCCCCAATGGAAGAATCCCTTTAATATATTGTACACATTTTTCTATCCGGAGCAATTAAAATCCGACGTTACCGAATGCATCAAAGAAATCGGACAGCAAATAATTGACAAAAACAACCTTGAAGGTGTTGTTATTCACCCGGTAGGCTTTGATGGTTCTCAAAATTATGGTGATGATGCCATTTGGGGAGCAGTTATTCCGGAACAAGCAGAAAATGTACAAAAAGCATATCAAATATTTTTTAGAGTTAGCGAATCTGGAGTTAATGGCGGATTATTAAAAGGTCACAAACTTGCCAATAGTAGTTTCAAAACAAATGATTTAAAGTATGATTCATGGGATGACTATTTAGATGCCACAACCGCTATTGTGCCTCAGTGGAAAGAGGAAAACTCAAAAGTTAACTTCACTCTTCATGCAGATGAAAAGGATTTTATCAAACGCATAAAGCAATCAAGCATATCTGGAAATGAGCTATTCTTTAATTCGATTGATAAGCTAATTAATGATTTACAAATACCGGAAGAGGATAGCTTAATTTTTAGTGTTAGTCAGAATAGACTTAGCTTTCATATTGGCTCCCGGTACTGCCTATCATTATTCAAGGATAAGTTTGGGTTTATTTCCTCCAAGAAGTTAGATTTTTCGGGAGTACAGGAAGAACCTTTTAATGGAGAACCTGAAGCGTATTGGTATAAAAACAATACAGGTGATACACTACTAAAGTATTTTAATGAACTTACTGAAGCAACTCAAAATGAGTTTAACAGAGGACATTCAGCTAAAAACGAATCTTATAAGAATGTTGCCTTTCAGAAAGCAGTTTTCGATAAAAACTACAGGCAAAGAATTTTTAATCAACACTTAATACCTAAGTTTAAGGGAGATGTATGGAAATTAGGTTGTGTTTGGAAAGAAAATGGAACGAAAATATTCTATGACTATTTAGTTGAAAATAAATTTGTCTTAGGAGTCGATAAATTCAAATATAAGGTTGGAGATTTAATTGCAATAACTGAAGGATACAATGTCAAAGCAATAGGGCAAATTAAAGAAACTCCTATTCAAGTTACAAAGAATGCCGATTTACAAAACCCTCTTGAAAGCTATGAAGTTGATTTTGAAGATTGGGTTAATGTTGCTCCAGCGGATATCGTAGAATTAAGTTCTACTGATGAGTTTGAATATAAACTAAGACAAGGTATTCGTAAAGTTCAGCAGAAGGGAATTAAAGAGAAAGTAATTAGCCTTTGGTATAGATACAACTCCAACCCTAACAATCTAATAGAAGAAAAAAATAGTTCAATGATGAAAAACATACCTCTAAATCAGATTCTTTATGGCCCACCGGGAACTGGAAAGACCTACAATACAATAAATCATGCACTTGATATTTGTGGAGAAAACTTATCTGGTTTATCGAGGCAAGAAATCAAAGAACTATTTGAACAGAAAGTGGATGAAGGTCAAATTGTGTTTACCACCTTTCATCAAAGCATGACATATGAGGATTTCGTTGAAGGCATTAAACCAATTGAGCCGGAAAAAGAAGGTGACCCGGTCATTTATAGAATAGAAGAAGGGATTTTTAGAAAGCTATGTGTTAATGCTTCATTTTCTTTGGCCAAGGAAAATGAATCTGAAGAAACTGAAAGTGTTTTGGACTTCTCTTTAGCATTTGATAAGTTCGTGGAAGAAGTTGAAGAAAAACTCAGCTCTAATGAAGAGGTTGAATTAGAAACCAAGTCTGGAGGTAAGGTTTTGGTAGATAGTATTTCACCCAATGGCAATGTTATTATTAAGCATCATGGTGGTTCAAGACCGTATACTGTATCAAAAGCAAGAACTTCTAAATTACAAAAGGAAATTTCTGATTTAGATGATGTAAATAATATTAACGACCAGTTTAGGGCTATAATCGGAGGTAGTAATTCATCTGCATATTGGTCAGTTTTAAATGCTATTAGAAAAAACAACTATAAGGCTCAGGCTCCAAAGAAAGAAGAACGCAAATACACGTGGGAAGATAAAAAACAGGTTGTTCAAGCTTTAAAAAAGGATGACTACAAAGGCAAAGAAGGTACTCCACATATTTTAATTATAGATGAGATTAATAGAGGAAACGTTTCACAGATTTTTGGAGAACTTATTACTTTGATTGAAAAAGATAAACGCCTTGGAACTGACGAAGCCTTACAGGTACAACTGCCCTATAGTAAAGAATGGTTTGGTGTACCACCAAACCTTTATATAATTGGAACAATGAATACAGCAGACAGAAGTGTGGAAGCACTGGATACTGCTCTGAGAAGAAGATTTAGTTTCAAAGAAATGCCTCCGGTTTCAGAACTCCTTGAGCCTAAAAATATGATATTGTCCTTATGGAATAAGGAAGATTTATTTGAGGTTGCTTGGGAGGATGAAAAGTTTAGAAAACAAGCTGATGCTCTATATGATTTAATCGGCATAAATAAGAATTTTGAAGAACCATTTCACGATGACAAATTGGATGATGGATTGTGGACAATAGAACATTTTGATGATATTCAAAACAATACTTTTACCGGAATCAATTTAAAAGAACTTCTGGAAATTATTAATAAGCGCATAGAAAAACTTCTTGATAAAGACCACATGATTGGGCACAGTTACTTCCTAAACGTAACAAGCCTATTTGACCTTAAGGTTGCTTTTCAGAATAATATCATTCCTCTTTTACAAGAGTACTTCTTCGGCGATTATGGAAAAATTGGACTTGTTTTAGGAGAAGGCTTTTTTACGGAAAAGATTGAAGAAGATAACGATAACTTCTTTGCTTCTTTTAATGGTTATGACAGTGGTTCATTAGTTGAACGCGAAGTATATCACCTTCTCAATACTATCGAGATGAATGACGTAAAATTCAAAGAAGCTCTAAATACATTATTAAGAAAATAAAAATTGGCAAAAAAGAACAACCATATTGTTGTATTTGAACATGAAAGCTTACGTGTTGACAAAGGAGAAAAGAAGCTTACTCCTGTTCAACTTGAATCTTTGCAAAGATATTACGGGGAGAAAGGAGTTCCGTATTATTCTTTAATACATCATGGTGTGAAATTTTGCGAATTCGTAGGTGTAATTCAAGTAGGTAATACAATTATCGAGGTATTGCCGAAAGCCGACAAATCAAGTAACCACTCTGAAGAATCTAAAAGCCGTTGGAGAAATGTACTGATTGACATGCTTCATACCGTTGGTATATTTGATATTCATGCTCCAAGTAGTAGTCAACTAAGCTTAAAAAGTAATTCCATACTTGATTTATATTTTGAACTATTCATCAAAGAACTCGAATACCTATTACATCGAGGTTTAGTGAAAAAATATAGGAAGGTAGAAGGAAATATTACTTCATTAAAGGGTAATATACATTTTGCGAAGCACTTAACACATAATTTGATTCATCAAGAACGATTCTATGTCAACTATTCAACATACGACAAGGAACACATATTACACTCTATCCTATACAAAGCGCTTAAGCTCCTGAAATATATCAATACAAACAACCAGTTAAGTAGCCGTTTGGGTTCTCTGTTTCTTAACTTCCCTGAATTTAGAGATATCAAAGTGTCGGAGCAGTTATTCAATCAAATTATATTAGATAGGAAAACTGAACCATACAAAAATGCCATTGAAATAGCTCGCCTATTATTACTTAATTACCATCCTGATATTAGCAACGGAAGTAACAATGTGCTAGCACTTATGTTTGACATGAATCTGTTATGGGAACAGTTCGTTTATTTTAGTCTAAGAAAAAACAAAGTTAATGGCTCTAGTATTGTAGCTCAGAATACAAAGAACTTTTGGAAGCCGGATAATGGAAATCGCTCAAAACTAAAACCAGATATTGTTTTAAATAAAAACACAGAGGACTGTATTGTATTAGATACAAAATGGAAGAATCTTAATGGTTATAATCCCTCTCCGGATGATTTGAGACAGATGTTTGTATATATGAAATACTATAATGCAAAAAAAGTAGCACTCATTTATCCGGGAAAAGAAAGTGTAATCAGAAGTGGAAAATACTATAACCATGAAGAACTACCTGTAAATGAGATAGGCAAAGAAGAGTGTAGTATTGTTACTATTGGGGTTTTGGATAATATTAAGAAATGGCAAGCAGAAATACATAATACCATATTCAAATGGCATAGTCCCCCAGTAAATTAAACTGGCCATTTCACATCAACCTTAAAAATACTATCTTAGCAACTCTAGCTTTCAAGGGTATAAACTTATAATTTATGCCCAATATTTTTAAAATCACCTCACAAATAAGCCTTCTGGAAATAACGGTGATGTTGACCCCTCCAACGGTCATATTGACCCCTCTTGGATTTGGGTAACCGAAAATGGTTAGT
>NZ_JBNGOS010000047.1:0-44443 GCF_050589685.1 Saccharicrinis sp. 156 | reverse complement strand
GGGGAAATTATTCCTAAACCCATTACCTACCTGTTGGAACGAAGTAGCCTGTCCCGATACAAAGAAGATGATTTAACGGTTGGCGGAAAATCGGCACATGGCACCCTCCTATCCAAACAGTGCAAAGACTTTCCCCTTTAGGGGCCAGGGGTGAACGTAGCATGTTACAAGGAAAGGGGAACCCGGATGAATTGCAGCAATGCAACATCCTGCGGGGGATTGACTTAGCATGTTATCTTCCGCATCAAGGCAAAATGAACAAACAACACTTGAAAAGATAATATAAAGCCAATTCTCCAAAACGAATCCTCCTATATCGACAACGTGCGGAGGCTTGCCGGAAAGCATTAGCCATAAAAAAAGCTCCCTTAAGGAGCTTTTTTTTATTTTTTGTAAAGTCTTGTTTTTCGCTTGCTAGGTCGTCTATACTTTGTTCTGGACCTCTTATAAAGGCTACGCGTTTTTAAGTAAGCCTTTCTGTTGTATTTGGGCGAGTTCCTCCATTGACTGTCGTCAAACAAGTAGGTGATACCAATAGTCGCTACATAAAAGAAGTCACTGGCACCTGTAACAACAGTTTGCTGCTGAGGAGTACCATAACCAATATACCATTCATCATGGCCGTCCAATTGATCGGAAAATACCTTATTAGCAATGATTTCTGCAGTAACGCTAAAATGGCTATTCCAATAGTAATTTACTCCACCTCCAAAAGAAATAACAGGAGTAGCCCCACTTACTTCTCTCCAAACCGATCCTGGTTCTGTAATCGATGGTCCTGCACCTCCCCAATATTCTGTAGCACTAAATTGTAAAATACCTCCTTCTGCAATTATATATGGTTTAAATAAACGCTGCTTAAACAACCCCAAAGATAAATCTAAAGGTCTAAAGGTAGCTCCCAGGCTAAACTGAATAAAAGAGTTATCAAATGTAGCATAAGGTTCTGAATATTCATCCTCAATTTGCGTCCCCTTCATGGAACCATAATTCAGGTCGGCCCTGGCGTTTAAATAAGGCAGTAATTCCTTTTCTGCAGCTACACCAAACACATAATTTGTCCTGTCTTCAGAAACCAAATCGCCGAAAAACATATTGACCCCGGCTTTAGGCTGTATCTTAAAACCTTCGAGAAACTGCCTCCTCTTGGTCCTGTACTGTGAGAATACAGAAACAGAAAACATTAATATTATGCAGCCCATCAGAGCCTTTTTAAGGTGTTGTTGCATTTAGATTAGTTTATCGACAGGTTTATTACGTATAAAAATGACAAAAAGTTTAAAAAAAGAAAATCTTTTCAATATTTTATACTTATTTGATGCTTTAAATTGTCTGCAAATATCTTTATAGCTTAGGATATAACGTAATTTACCTATAATTAAAATAGTGATAAAATGCACTTCAACCATCATCTTACCACTACCTATAATACATCTAATAAGTGCAAAAATAAAATTTAATCTTAATCCAAAGGCACTAATCTGTATTTTTTTATGATATTTTTAGTTGAGCGGCCTTAATTTGTCGAGCAAGATCAAAATTTCAATTACCAACATGCGTTTAAACCCGGATAAAATGGTTTTAAGTGATGCCATCCGTTGCCCATATCTCTGTATGTTATCGTATATATTCCCGGCACTTACCGAATCAACTTAAAATCCATTTAGCATCTTTTTTAGGTTTTCGATATTTACCGTATTTGTTATTATTTTGCCCTCCGGTGAATAACACATATCAATTTCCTTTTGAAAAAAGGTGCCTACCTTATCCCTGACCATCTTCATCGTGCTATTTATCAGTTTGTTTTGTTCTGTAAACGGCTCTGAAGCTACGGCAAAAGTGGAAGGAAGCCATCGCTGCGGAAATAAGGTTTCATGCCTGCCTCCTTTTTTGAATTTATTTAGTTCCCTTTCTATCAAAATTAGTATTTCCTCAGTACTATTTTCCTTGCTCAAGGCTTTTATTTTTTCGATATTAGGCACCACGATGGCAGTCGTATAAGGATTTTGATTGTTGTAAAGCATCACCTGATCAATGAGGTCGCAGTGATCAATGATGGCTTCTTCTATACCCTCCGGGCTGTACTTTTCTCCGTCGGAACCAATCAAAAGGCTTTTAAACCTCCCTTTAACATACAGATAGTTCTCTTCATCCAGGTATCCCAGGTCACCTGTATAAAGCCAACCCTGCTTTATGGTATCTCGGGTGGCGTCCGGGTTCTTCCAGTAACCTTTCATTACGTTTTCCCCTCGAATGACGATTTCCCCGAGTTGACCGGTTCCAAGCGCTTTTCCATTGTCATCGCAAACCTGAATCTCCAGATTATTGACAATCTTCCCCGAAGAACCCAGTTTGTGGTATTTGGGTGTATTGGCCGAAATAATAGGCGAAGCTTCGCTTAATCCATACCCCTGGTACATAGGGATTCCGATGGCATAAAAGAATTGTTGGAGTTCAAAATCAAGAAGGGCTCCCCCACCAATAAAAAAAGTCAGGTTACCTCCAAAACCAATCTTGATCTTGTTAAATATTATTTTATCAAACAGGCTCAACAAAGGTTTGGCCACCCATTTTATTCCTGCACCTTTGTTGTTGCCGGTACCATTGTACCAATAAGATAGCTTCAATGCGAACCTAAATAATGAAAATATTGCCTTTCCCTTCTGCTCAATGCTTTTTTCTATATTCTTTTTAAAGTTTTTGGCCATTGCCGGAACACTCATCAATACATGCGGCTGTATCTCACGAATGTTGTTGGTGAAGTTTTTCAGGGTCTCCAACTGTGTTTTCCCCACCTGAACGGAAGCTATACTTGCACCTGTATCCATAAACGAATAAAGGGCAGCGGTATGCGCAAAAGCATGGTCCCAGGGCAATACCACCAAAGTTCGGTATGCAGCCGGGATATTAATGTAGCTAAATGCCTGCTCTACATTAGCCGTATAGTTTCGTTGCGAAAGCATGATGCCTTTGGGCTGGGCCGTTGTACCGGAGGTGTAGGTGATGGTTGCAATGTCATCCGGGTTCACATCTTGGGTAAGTATCTCGTAGGCTTGTGGATCTTTGTATAGTATTTTTTTTCCTGTTTCAATGATAGTTTGAATATCCATTTCGTCCTCTTCCAGCGGTAAATCCGGCGTGAAAACCACTATTTTTTTAAGCTCCGGAAGATCTTTTTTTACGATCCTTATTTTTTCCAGCTGATTTTGAGATACCAGTATATATGTACTCTCAGAGTGCTTTAAACGAAATATTAAATCATTATCGGGCTCCAACTTTACAGAAAGGGGAACAGTAATGGCCTTGTTGCTCAATACTGCCAACTCACTCATCAACCATAAATTTCTGCCTTCGGAAAGTAAAGCCAGCCGTTCACCGGAAGAAACACCTAATTCCCTTAACCCCAATGCCAACTGCCGAACAAGGACATATGTTTCTTTATAACTTGTAGGTTTAAAGGTCTGATGGTTCTTTTCCCACAGTAAGGTATTGTCCGGAAATTGTTCTACTTTTTTCTTGAAGAAACTGATAATTGATTCCATATGATGGTTCTGATAAATATAATTTCACAAATATAGCCCAAATAATTCAAGATTTATTTCTGTCTCTGACAACGACAGTGATTCATTATAACGATTTTCAAAAGTCAATGCCTATTTCAGTCGGCACGAAGTCATGTTTAGGTTTTGTTCATCCAATTGGCTTTTAGATGAAATCCAATGATAATTTTGGGATAATTTACTGTCCATAATCGAACAGTTTTTGACAACAACCGAACAGTTTTAAAGACCGACATAAACACCCCAACCCTCCTATCTATCTCACTGTATGTCTATTAATACATACTGGCAAGATTATTGATTTCCATCAGCAATACGCACTAAACTTCAATAAAAACTAAATTAATTAAGACTCACATAAACCGGATCACAATGAAAAGAAATATGGCATTATTGGGTGTATTGCTTTTGGGTATAAGTGTATTCGCTAAAAACGAAAACGGATATCAAAGCGAAGAAGATAGCATTGAATGCTTAAAAAAGTTTTCCCTCTATTCTTTAAACCTGAAAAAAAGAATGTACGACTACGCGGTTGAACCATGGAATTATATGTTTACAAATTGTCCGCAAACCAGCGTGAAATTATATTCCGACGGAATTAAAATTTACCATCATTATTACTCTACGGCAAAAACCAAGCTGCGTAAATCGGAAGTGGTGGATACCATTATGATGATTTACAACCAACGTATACAGTATTATTCATCCCACCCCAAATACCCCGAGGGATGGATTTTGGGAAGAAAAGCCCTGGATTTAATGAAGTACAGAAGAGGCCAGGCCCAAGCCATGAAAGATGCCTATGATTGGTTTTCAAAATCGTTCGAGTTACAAGGAGACAAATCGGAAGATGCGGTGCTGTTTACCTGGCTGAAGACTTCAAATAGCCTGCTGGATCATGGCGACCTTAACGAACAACAGTTCTTAAACGACTTTTTAGCCATTTCCACCGTTTTGGATGTACAATTGGCCAAGGCCAGTCCGAAAGTAAAACCACGTATATTAAAAATAAGAAAAGGGTGTGAAGATGTATTGATCAGAAGCGGAGCGGGGGGATGTGGCGTGGTCGAACCATTATTGACCGACCAGTTTAATGCGGACAGCGAAAACCCGGATAATATTGCAAGAATATTGAACCTGTTGGATAAACTGGAATGCAACCAATCAACACTCTATTTTAAGGCCGTTGAAAAAAACTATGCCATCAGCCCCTCTCATAGCTCGGCGCACCATTTGGCAAAGATGTTTGTTAAAAAAGGGGACTTTACAAAAGCTGCAGAATATTACCATAAAGCCATTGTTATATGTGACGATAACGAAGCCCAGTCAACATATAATTACGAACTGGCCGTGCTGGAATTTGCACACAACAAGAACTATCAGAAGGCAAGGCAATATGCCCGCGAAGCCATATCCTTACATGGAGACTGGGGAAAACCATATTTGTTGCTAGGAAATATTTATGCCGCCGGAAGCAAGAACTATGGCAAAGATGATTTTGAGCAAGCCACGGTTTATTGGGTAGCTATCGACAATTTTTCAAAAGCAAGGCAAATTGACCCGGAATGTGCAGCTGAGGCAGAAAAGCAAATTGCCCTGTACTCAAAATATATTCCAGATCAGGAAACCGGTTTCTTTCATGGTTTACAGGAAGGGGATTCGTATAAACTGGGAGCCTGGATCAATGAAAGTACTAAAGTGAGGTTCAGGTAAGGTGTTATTGGTCATGGGATAGTGGGCATGGCTAAACAATGCGGATCAAAGGTTGGGAATACCGGCATTTATAATAGGCTGAAAACCTTACATCACAAAACAAGGGGCCTCGCCCCTTGCCATTTCATCATGTTATTCTCATACGGCAAGTCTGAAACAAAGCTATTAACTACCATGCTTTCAGACTTATTGCAATATCATTTAAATTTAATGTTTGATACGATTCGCGTATGACCATTGCCCCATGACCTGCTTAACCCGGATTATGTATTGGAGGTTCGTCATGAGCATTGCAAGTACCATAAAACAAGGCATTACCGAAACGACGCATAACTTGTCCCGATTACTTTCGGGAGCATCGTTCTGGTGAGTTGAAGTGATGCAACGAAGTGTCTTGTTTTAAAGTAATTTCAATGTGTAATAGAATTTCTAATGCATATTGCGGGTTTAACCGCATACTAATAATTATTTTCTTTAACCTGGAAATAAGCGCGGTCGTGCAAGCAAGCCGGACATTTCTGTGGGGCCTTTGTTCCTTCATGAAGGAAACCACAATTACGACACTTCCAAACTACTTTGCCATCCTTTTCAAATACCTTGCCTGCTTCCAGGTTGCTGTACAAAGTAAGGTATCTTTCCTCGTGGAAAGCTTCTACCTTAGCAATCATCTTAAAGGCCACTGCCACTTCTTTAAACCCTTCTTCTTCCGCAATTTTAGCAAACTCAGGATATAATTCCGTCCACTCCTCGTTTTCGCCTTCAGCAGCAGCTTTCAGATTGTCGAGTGTGGTGCCAATGATACCGGCAGGATAGGTAGCGGTGATTTCAACCATCCCACCTTCCAGGAATTTAAAAAAGCGTTTAGCGTGCTCCCTTTCTTGCTCGGCTGTTTCCGTAAAAATGGCCGAAATCTGCTCCAGTCCTTCTTTTTTAGCTTGTTTGGCGAAGTATGTATATCTGTTTCGCGCCTGTGATTCCCCGGCAAAAGCTTTCAGTAAATTTTGCTCTGTTTTTGTTCCTTTTAAACTTTTCATAATTGCTTGTTTAATTATTGGCTGTATTTATATTTGAAAAGTAAAGGTACTAAATTATGTAGGGGGGTAGGTCGATCCATGGGCAATTTAGAATGTTTCTAACTTTTATTCAAAAGGAATTATAACCTGCAGTCAACAGCCAGCAGTTGTCGGTACGACGGACCGGGAACTGTTATCCGAGATCTGTCTTCAGGAGCTTGATAAATCTTTTAATGTCAGCAATCGTCCTCCGTCGCCAGTGCAATCAGGATAGAAAATCTCACTTTGCTGTGGTTTAACCCGGATACCTATTATAAAGGTATATAATGGGCATTAAAAATACGATAAAACAAAGCGTTGCCGAAACGAGGCATAACTTGTCCCGATTACTTTCGGAGGCTCCGCTCCGGTGAGTTGAAGCAACTCAATGAAATGCCTTGTTTTGACGCAGTTGATCTGCGTAAGAGGATTTCTAATGCATATGGCGGGTTTTAGTCATGTTTAGATTGTGTTCATCGAACCGGCCATTTGAAAAACAAGGAGAAACTGCCGTTGCAGCATCTCCAGTAGGTTTTTATAGATTGTTATGTTTTCCAAAGTCACGTTGCGCTTTTAATACATTTCCTAAATGCAGGATCATATTTTGCGTCTCGTGTAAAAAGTTCAAATAAAGCATGCTAGTATGTGTACTTGATTTTTCCTTTTTGATTCTGCGCAACTGTTTTTTACGTAAATCCTTCAGATTATCCATTGTTGCCAACAACTCGGAAGAAAGCGGATCTAAATCAGTGTAAGATCCTTTGTTAATCATATTAATCACTTTACTGATTAAAACTTCTACCTCACCTTTTAATACACTAACATCTTTAAATTGATCGGAAGTAAATGGTGAATGATTATTATCTAAATGTTCGTAAAACGGCTGTGCTATATAGGTAAGTGCATGAGCTGATTCTCTTAGGTAATCGATTACCTGCACGTAATGTAAGCTTGAGTCAATATCAGATTCCTGTAATTTTTTAACCGTTTTGTAGATATTGTTTTTGTACTTTTTAATGGTTTTATTAACCTGGCTAATTTCTTTTTGTTTTTGCTTTAACTCTTTTCTGTTTTCCGCTTGAAAACAAGTTAATGATGCAGAATAAAGATCTGAAATCTGTCTTAACGAAGCTGTTACATTGCGTGTGCACTTGTCGAACAATACTTTGGCCAGGGCTTTTTCTTCAACTTCCTCAAGATCGACTTCTTCAGTTACCAACCTGCTTGCGCTAATTTTCTTGCTTATAATTTGAGTTCTGTAAATTAATATTAAGGATAGGATGATAAGTGCGAAAACGGCATATATTCCACCAAAATAAATAATATTGGCCATAATGAAAGCGACAGTAAATGCGGAGAAAGCAGTCAAAAACCATCCTCCAATTACCGAAAGCACACCTGTTACTCGATAAACAGCGCTTTCGCGCCCCCAGGCACCATCGGTTAATGAGCTACCCATAGCTACCATAAAAGTGACATAGGTTGTGGACAAAGGCAACTTATAAGATGTGGCCATAGAAATAAGAATACTTGCCACCACCAGATTCACTGACGCTCTCAACATATCAAAAGCCGGAGCTTCATCACCTAATTCGTTTCTTTTCTTTTCGTAATTGGATGGATCGAACTGTTTGTCGATACCGGATTTAATATGTACGGGGATAAACTTGTTGAAAGTATTTGACATGTTAACAACACCATGGACAATAACACGCGAAAGGTATGAAGATCCAAACCTTTCCTCTCCTTCATGTTGCCGGGCCAAATCAAGCGATGTTTTTACAACGCTGCGCGCTTTTCTCGATGTCCATAGTGTGGCTACCATGATTAATCCGGCGATCACAAGTAGGTAAGTGTCCGTTTTCACTTTCCCGGCCAACGATTCCATTAATAAGCTATCTGCCGCAACGCCGGAAGCTTTGAATATTTTAAAGGATTCAAAACCGGCCAAAGGCACACCCACAAAGTTAACTAAATCGTTCCCGGCAAATGCCATAGCCAAGGCAAAGGTTCCGACCAATACGGTTAATTTAAGTATATCTGTTTTAAAGATTATACGCATTAACTGCAATAAAATCGTCCATCCCACAAAACAGATGCTGATAATTTGAATGGTATTTGCCTTCACCCAATCTTTTGAGGCATCATCCATAAAAGAAGCGCCTTTGACCCCCTTAATCAAAATAAAATAGGTAATGGAAGTAATGGCAATTCCTCCCCAAAGAGCGCCCATATATTTAAGTCGCTTGTCGTAATTAAAAGAAAAAACAAGCCGGGTCAGATATTGAACAATGGCTCCTGCGGAAAAGGCCACTACCACAGATAGCAGTATACCTGAAATAATGGCAAGCGCCTTGGCCGTGTTTATATACTCACTGATAGGAATGTCTGGATTCTTCGTAAACTTGATAACTGAAACAGCAATGGCACCTCCCAACAGTTCAAAAACAATGGAAACGGTAGTTGAGGTTGGCATCCCAAAGGTGTTGAACAGGTCCAGAAGCAATACATCCGTTATCATTACTGCCAAAAAGATGATCATGATTTCGGAGAAATAGAAGTGTTGCGGATTGAAAATCCCTTTTCGTGCAACCTCCATCATACCGCTTGAAAAAGTAGCTCCAATAAAAATACCCAGGGCGGCGATAATCATGATTACCTTAAATGGTGCGGCCTTAGACCCCAGTGCCGAGTTAAGAAAGTTAACAGCATCGTTACTGACACCAACCACCAAATCTGAAATAGCCAGAACAAACAATACGACTATCAGAATCACATAAGCATTTTCCATTATAGTTAAATTATAGTTTATTTTGCGGCGCAAACATAGGTAGTTATCACACTATACTTGTTTGTTAAATATTAATTTAATGTTATCTGAATGTTAAGTTGTTAAATATCCGAAATATATTAACGATCAATTAATTAATATTTTGTACTTATGTTTGCTTTAAAAATCCTGTCCTTTGATACTCAATAAGTTTAATTTTCTATGACTGATGTAGCCCTACTATTAGTGTTAAGAAAAAGTTATTAAACCTGCCGTCATATATTCAAACATGTTTCTAATATAGGTATGGTCCGATGTCAACAACAAAGGCTCAAATAAAATTTTAATCTGTAGATTTTTATTCTATTTTTGCTCACCCTTACAATATAGACAGAAGTTGACAGTATACCAAAATCATTCAATATTGATTGGTAAAACGCAGATCACATTCAATGTGCAATGTAAGTAAAAATCTCTTTAAATATGAATGCACAAGTATCACTATCATTTAATATTGTGAAATATAATAAATCAGTACGGCTTGGTTTGTAAAACAAAGTTCACTAAATTATAAAATGGTTTGTTGTAATTAAAGGAACTCAACTTGATTTTTAATACATGCTAGTACAGTATTTAATCGATGGCATCATAATCGGATTTTCTGCCTCCATTCCTCTTGGACCAATCGGAGTGTTGTGCATTCAGCGCACGTTAAACAAGGGGCGCTGGTCTGGCTTTATATCCGGTATGGGAGCTGCCTTCAGCGATACCATATATGCTGTTGCCGCAGGTTTTAGCCTTTCCTTTATTATTAGCTTTATTGAAAAACAACTGCTTTACATTCAAATTTTCGGTGCCATATTATTGATTTTACTCGGAATTAATATTTTTTACAGTAACCCTGCAGTACAGTTACGTAAACAACGAAAAGGAAAGTCTAATTTATTCCAGGATTTCATCTCCACTTTTTTCATCACCATATCCAATCCATTGGCTATTTTTTTATTTCTGGCCTTCTTTGCCAGTTTTGGTGCGGTAAAGCCCGGTGTTGATGCCTTCAGTCACTTCGTTTTAATCGGGGGAGTGTTGTGTGGGGCTTCCCTTTGGTGGTTTATCCTTTCCTCCCTAATCAATCTTTTCCGTTCAAAAATTAACCTTCGCCGACTTTGGTGGCTGAACAAGATTACCGGTGCCGCCATCGTTATTTTGGTCATTATCGGCTTTATTATATTCATGATCGACAGCCCGTTGGATTAATTCATACGCATTGACCGGCAGTTTCTGGTCCACTGGAACCCTTGTGTATCGTAAAAAATATAGCTTAGGCATTCACGGCGTTGTATTTTGTTCGGTAATACATTAACAACTTATCCTGATTATTAAATAACATATTCCGTTTGGCTAACGACAAATAACTATGAGAATATTGACTATGAAAGCGGCGAATCAGGCTCTTTGGCCATATGGTTATAGGTTAGTTTTTCCAGGGTTCGGGGCATCCATTTTTTCAACCATACGGTCAGCTTTCCCTCCACAAAGGTCAGTATAAGGGTAGCTTTACGCTTTTTGATGGCATTGGCCACGCGCAAGGCCACTTCTTCCGCAGTCATCATTTTGTCTTCTTTCCTTGGGGTTTCTCCCTGCTGGGAACCATCATTCGTTAAAGCTGTTTTTCGTATGTTAGAAGCGGTAAAGCCGGGAGCCGCAATTAAAACATGCAAACCATTTTTGAGGTTCTCTACCCGCAGGGTTTCCAGAAAACCATGCATAGCATATTTACTCGCCGAATAGCCTGAACGGGCAGGCAAGCCGATAAAACCTGCAATAGAAGAGATACCTGTTACCGAACCTTTGGATTCCAGCAAATACGGAAGTGCATATTTGGTGCAGTAAACCGTTCCCCAAAAATTGACATCCATTAATTGCTTGAGCACAGAAAGATCCACATCTTTAAAAAGTGCCCGCATCGACAATCCGGCATTATTGATCAATACATCTATCCGCCCAAAAACCTCCACGGACTTTTCCACCAGCTTCTTACAATCCTCTTCTTTGCTTACATCGGTAGTCACGCTGATGACTTCGGTACCTGCTGATTTTAGTTCCTCTCCCACTTGTTTTAGCTTATCGGCAGACCTGGCCGCCAGTACCAGTTTCGATCCGCGGCGAGAAAACTCTTTAGCCAGGGCTAGCCCAATTCCAGAAGAGGCCCCTGTGATAATGACTACTTTATTTTGCATGGTAAATTATTTTGTCGGCAAAAGTAAAAAAAAAAGGTAAGTCCACCGAACGTGCCGGCCAACTTACCTTTAGGGGTAAAAAACAACTATCTTATTATAAATTCTTAGTATATAGAGAAAAACACGAATCAAGAACCCTAAAGGGCTTTAACCCATGATTGGACTACAACACTACTTCTCCCACAAGCCTTCCATTTCTTCCAAGGTCTTCCCTTTTGTTTCAGGAACCATTTTCCAGACGAATATTGCAGACAGAATACTCATTACACCATAAAACATGTAAGTGGCTCCTCCGCTAAACTCCATCATAGCAGGATAAGTTGATGAGATAAAGTAGTTGGCTGACCACTGCGCCGCAACTGCAATTGCAATTGCCTTACCTCTTATCTTATTGGGGAATATCTCACCGATTAACACCCAGCAAATAGGACCCCAACTCATCATAAATGAAGCCGTATAAATAATAATAAATACCAATGTACTTATTCCAATTACCTCCATAAACGCTAACATACCAATCGCAATCATACCAATCGCCATACCAATAGAACCCGTAACTAACAAAGGTTTGCGTCCCCATTTATCCACCGTTAAAATAGCCACCACCGTAAATATGACATTTATTAATCCCATTACAATCGTTTGTAACATGGAAGCATCTTTAGCAGCGCCCATACTTTCAAAAATACGAGGGGCATAATACAAGGCCACATTAATCCCTACAAATTGCTGAAAAACAGAAAGGAGTATACCTATTACAATAACTATCTTACCATAAGAGAACAATTTTGCAGAATGCTTTTGTACTGTTCCTTTAATTTCTTCCAGAATATTTTGAGCTGCTTCTTTTCCATTAATCCTTTCCAGAATAGACAAAGCTTTACTATCGTGTCCTTGCATTGCTAAATATCGGGGTGTCTCGGGCACCAACAATACCAGTAATCCGAATAAAGCGGCAGGAATTGATTCCGATAGAAACATATAACGCCAACCAATATTATTAATCCATTCTATAGATTGTCCTTTTGCAATTCTCCAGTTGACAAAATACACCACCAACATACCAAAAATGATAGCAAATTGGTTAAACGAGATAAGTCTTCCTCTAATATGAGCCGGAGCAATCTCACTAATATACATTGGACTAACCGCTGAAGCTAAACCAACACCGATACCTCCAATTATTCTGTAGAAATTGAACATATAAAGCAAACCCATGGTCGCTTTACCTGGTTCAAAAAATAGAAACTCCGGTTTTCCAGACCCCAAGGCGGAGATGAAAAATAAAATGGCTGCAACCAATAGCGATTTCTTACGTCCTAAACGCGACGCTAATAAACCAGAAATGGCTCCACCAATTATACAACCAATTAAAGCACTTGACACAGTTGCTCCATGCACAAACGAGCTTAAATTCAGACCTTTAATCAAGAAAGCCTGAATGGACTTTTCAGCCCCGGATATTACCGCTGTATCATAACCAAATAACAAGCCCCCTAAGGTGGCTACCAATGTTAATAGTATGATATAGCCTATATTATTTTTTTGATTCATATGATGTAGATTAATATTAGTTTTTTGTGATTTATAACTTACAAAGTTGAGGTGAGGAATAGAAATAAACCGGGGCGGTGATCAGTCCGCCCCGGTTTAAAAATATAATCTACATATACCAATTCATCATTTGCTCGTAAAGCTCTTGCTTTCCGCTTAACATGGCCGGCTCACCTACTTCTTTACCAATTTTGGCAAGATCTTCAAGTGTTAAACCACCCGCAGCAAACTCAGCACCTTTGCCTGAATTAAATGAAGCGTAACGATCTGCCCTCATTTTCAAGTAATCCGATTCTTGCATGATTCTATCAGCGATAACCAATGCTCTGGCAAACACATCCATACCACCAATGTGAGCGATAAAGATATCTTCCAGGTCAGTTGAATTACGACGCACTTTTGCATCGAAGTTGATACCACCATCAATTAAACCACCACCTTGCAATACTTCAAGCATAGCACATGTTGACTCGGTGATGTTTGTTGGGAATTCATCCGTGTCCCATCCGTTTTGGTAATCACCTTTGTTGGCATCAATAGAACCTAACATTCCATTGTCCGCAGCTACCCTTAATTCGTGTTCCATGGTGTGCCCGGCTAAAGTAGCATGGTTCACTTCGATGTTTAATTTAAAATCTTTATCTAAACCATAGTTTTTCAAAAATCCAATAACAGTATGTGCATCCTGGTCGTATTGGTGCTTTGTTGGCTCCATAGGTTTAGGCTCAATAAAGAAAGTACCTTTAAATCCTTGCTTACGTGCATAATCACGAGCCATTCCCAGCATACGGCCAAGGTTATCCAACTCTTGTTTCATATTGGTATTGTGCAGGCTCATATAACCTTCACGTCCTCCCCAGAATACATAACCAGTACCGCCAAGAGCGATAGTCGCATCGATAGCATTTTTTATTTGAACACCTGCGTTAGCCACCACATTAAAATCAGGGTTGGTAGCAGCTCCGTTCATATAACGAGGGTCAGAGAATACATTAGCGGTACCCCAAAGCAACTTAACGCCCGAAGCAGCTTGCTTTTCTTTAGCTACATCAACAATTTGCGCTAATTTTTTCTCAATATCTAAAACTGAGCCACCTCCAACAAGGTCGGTATCATGGAAACAATAATGAGGAACACCTAATTTTGTGATAAATTCGAAAGCAGCATCCATTTTTTGCTTGGCAGCATCCATTTCGCTTGAAGCCACATCCCAGGCAAATTTTTGTGTTCCCGGACCAAATGGGTCACCACCGTCACCACAGAAAGTATGCCAGTAAGCAATGGCAAAGCGCAAGTGCTCTTTCATCGTTTTCCCGGCCACCACACGGTTTTCATCATACCATTTAAAAGCCAAAGGATTTTTCGATTCCGGTCCTTCAAACTTAATTTTTTCTATTCCTTTAAAGTATTCCTTATTACCAATTAAAACGTCCATTACTTCTGTTTTAGAGATTAATAATTATATTATTTGTTTAAATTCTTATATGTAAAGGGCATCAGCTCCAAAATCAATGGGCAAGCACTAACTCCAAAGAGAAGAGCTTCAATAATGCTTTTGTTGTTTACAATTTATTCAGTGCTTCTTTCCATCTTTCGTAGGCTTCTGATGTTGCTGCAACATCAGCCTGATTTGGCTCTATGGTATCTACCTTTTTCAATCCTCCGAATGCTTCTTCAAACGATTTATAGATTCCGGCACCAACACCTGCCCCTCTGGCAGCCCCAGCCGAACCATCCGTATTGTACAACTCAATAGTCGCTCCGGAAATATTGGAAACCGTGTTCTTGAAGATGGGACTCAAAAACATATTGGCTTGCCCTGCGCGAATTAATTCACTCTTAATTCCCATATCCGCCATGATGTCCATTCCATATTTGAAAGAGAAAGCGATACCTTCTTGCGCTGCACGGTACATATGCGCAGGACTGTGAACATTAAAGTTAAGGTGATTGATTTGAGAACCATAGTCCACATTTTTAAGAATACGCTCGGCGCCGTTTCCGAAGGGTAGTATAGTTAAACCTTCCGATCCGATAGGTACGCCAGCCGCCATGTCATTCATTTCCGGATAGCTTACTTCTTTACCTACATTCTTATTCATCCAGGAGTTTAAGATACCTGTTCCGTTGATACACAATAGTACACCTAAACTTGGCGTTGGCATTTTATGGTTTACATGCGCAAAAGCATTTACCCTGGAATCGTTATCGTAAACATTTTTATCGGTAACACCATAAACAACACCCGAAGTACCTCCCGTGGCCGCTACCTCACCCGGATTCAGGACGTTTAACGAGAAGGCGTTGTTTGGCTGGTCACCTGCTCTGTAGGTTACTTTAATTCCTTTGGGTAATCCAAATTCCTCTGCAACAGCATCAAGAATCGTTCCCTGGTCGCAGAATGAAGTTTTGGCTTCAGGTACAAAAGATTTTTCCAACCCATAATACGCCATCAGTTTGTCAGAAACGCCATCTTTAGGAAACTCCCAAAACATACCTTCCGAAAGACCGGATATGGTGGTTAACGCTTCTCCCGTCATACGGAAAGCAATATAATCGCCCGGCAGCATGATTTTATCAATCCGGCTGTATACGTCGGGTTCGTTTTCTTTTACCCACTTTAATTTTGAGGCAGTAAAATTACCTGGAGAATTCAACAGGTTTTGCAAACACCACTCCTCTCCTAAATCTTCAAATGCTTTATTTCCATATTGCGAGGCACGACTATCGCACCAAATAATGGATGGCCGCAATACCTTGCCTGCTTTATCTACTACAACCAAACCATGCATCTGGTATGAAATACCAATGGCTTTAATCTCATCTTTTTTAACATCGGCGTGAGCCAATGCCTTCTGACCTGCCTTTTTTAGGTTTTGATACCATAATTCAGGATCCTGCTCCGCCCATCCCGGCTTTACCGCAGTAATCTCCATTTCCCTTTCGGGGTATTGTGCAGAGGAAACTGTTGCTCCGCTTTCAACATCAAGCACCGATACCTTCACCGATGAACTTCCTATATCAAATCCTAATAGTTGCATGACATTATTTTTATCCGTTCTGGTCTGTTCTGTTTGCAAATTTACATGCTTTAATGTTTTACGCAAGCCATTTTAAGTTTTTTTTTAGCGACAGCCATTTCAAAAACTGGTATTACCAGAAACTACAAGGCCTGCACGACCATGATAAAATATTAATTTAGATTGAAGCTAAACAACTGGCCATTAACCAGAACAGGAAGCAGAACAACATAGGATTCCTTTAAAACATTTCCTCTTTGCAACCTTTCTAATCGATTACGGGACGTATAGGCCGGTCATTGACGGAACGGAGTGAGACATATAGTTGTAACCAAAAAATCCTTACTTGGGGATTGGGTATGGCGAGCTAGCCCTTGATGAAAATCCTCTGCGTAATTATAGTTGTCAGAAGGAATCAAGACCTGGGGCTGTCCCGAAAATATTTTATTATAACAGTAGAACTTACCGATTGCAAAACAATAGACGTACAAATTCCCAACCCACCGCCTCGCGAAATAATTAAGATTCTTGAATCGGTATGTCCCTTCGTTGCATTTGTCAGCGTACTTACCCATAACTTACGGGTTTAAGGGAATGGATTTTATACATGGCGCTTACAATTTGTAGGTTGACTTTGATTTTGTTTGACTATTGAGACAGACCCAAAAGGTTATCAAATTACAATACAACTTAATAGATAGTGTGGTTATCTTTAACCCGCAATATGCATTAGAAATTCTATTACACATTGAAATTACTTTAAAACAAGACACTTTGTTGCCTCACTTCAACTCACCAGAACGATGCTCCCGAAAGTAATCGGGACAAGTGATGCCTCGTTTCAGCAATGCCTTGTTTTATTGTACTTGCAATGCTCATGACGAACCTCCAATACATAATCCGGGTTTAATAAGAAGCTTGGCCAAAGGGAAAACTAAATAAAAAAGCCCTGGCTATTTCTAACCGGGGCTTATACTATAATTTATAGTAATCTTACTTCTTTTTTTTACGTTTATATTTTGCCAAATTTTCCTCGTGTTCATTAATGAGTGATTTCCAATCGGCATGGCTCTCTGCCGAGAAATCGATAGTATGCGAATAATCTTCCTTATCAATTTCCAAGCGTTTAATGGGTTTACCCAAAAAGCCTTCTATTTCAGCCAGTATATCCTTTTCCTCCTCGCTACAAAATGTAATAGCTTGCCCTTTTTCCTTACCCCTGCCTGTTCGGCCAACGCGGTGAACGTAGTTTTCGGACAGTTCGGGTAAATCATAGTTTACCACAAATTCCACGCTCGGAATATCGATTCCCCGCGCACTAACATCTGTTGCAATCAACACTTTGATCTCACCTTTACGAAACAAGTCCAACACTTTTTTACGCTCGTCTTGCTCTTTGCCTCCATGCAACGATTTAGCCTCGATACCTACTCTTTCCATAGCTTTTTCCACCCGCTCGCATCTCACCTTAGTGCGCACAAACACCAATATTTTACTGTTTTCATTTTCCTTGATTAAACGTTCCAGAAAAAAGCGTTTATCATCCATTTCAACATACGTTACCGAATGGTCGATATTGCGTGCGACAGGATCTTTTGGTGAGACCTGAATACGTATAGCATTGCGAACCAGGGAATATGCCAGCTTTTTAATGGTCTCGTTAATGGTGGCCGAAAAGAAAAGTGTTTGCCTTTTCTTGGGCAGATAGGTCATTAAATCGCGGATATCTTTGATAAAACCTAAATCCAACATATGGTCAGCCTCATCCAGAATAAGAATCTCAATCCTGTCGAGCTTGATAAAACCTCGGCTTGCTAAATCGAACATTCGACCCGGGGTAGCAATCAACACATCAATTCCCTTTTCCAGTCTGGCAATCTGCGGTCCTTCTTCTACACCACCGAAAACACAAAACGATTTCACCCTTGTATGCTTGCCAATGGTTTCAAAAACCTGATGAATCTGAATGGCCAACTCACGGGTGGGCACCATAACCAAACACTTAATACCATCCATGCGGCCTTTAATTTTACGCATGTGCAGCTGGTTAATTACAGGAATAGCGAATGCTGCCGTTTTACCTGTCCCCGTTTGTGCAATCGCCAATACATCTTCTCCTTTTAATATGGGAGGTATTGATTTAAATTGAATATCGGTCGGTCTTCGGTAATTTAGCTTTGCCAAGCTGGTTTTTATTTCTGATGCAATGGAATAATCCTCAAATTTCATAATCCTTTCTCGATAAAATATTGCGGCAAAGATACTTTTAAATACCGCTTTATAAAAGTTACATAACCAATGGGTTCCGATTTTTTTGTAATTATTACATATCCGAACCTAAAAGCCCTCCCTGATCCTTCATCTATTCGCCCCATACGTCTGAATTTATGTATGTTACACAAACCGCCCAAAAAAATAGGAATAATTTGTTATTTTTTTTCACAATACGCTTTCCTTTCAATTAGGTTCTTTGTACATTATCAATTGAAATCAAAAAAGAAATACAATGGAAAAGTGGGCACGAAAATTTCAACTGATTATCAACAAGCGAGATGGGCTTTTGACTCAACTTAACAAGGTTACAGGGAACGAATATTCTTACCTCTCATTAAAGAACTTGACGATTAACAGTTTTAAAGAGTCCGACGCAAAAATAATTTTTTCGCAGCTCCAAAATGCCATAGAAGAATATAATGATGCGCTAAAGGAACGTGATGAAAAAATGTTTGGCAAGTTCCTGGACAGCCTTATTCACGACAAGTCACCTACCAAGGAAAGCAGAAATTGGTGCGCCTATAAATATTAACCCGTTTCTGTTATCATTTTAAAGACAGCTCCAAAATTAATTACGGCTAAAACCTGCTGGCAAGGATACCTCAAAATGTGTGCCCTCGCCAGGGTGGCTATTTACATTAATGCTGCCATTATTCTTATCTATCATTTCTTTGCATAGTACTAATCCCAGTCCTGTGCCATTTTCGTTATTTGTTCCCAGGGAAGAAATGGTCTTATTTAATAAAAATATTTCCTCAACCTGTTGCTCATTCATGCCAATTCCGTTATCTATAACTTCAACCAAACAATCATTTTCAGACATATTAGCCTTAATAAGTACTTCTCCGTTATTTGGTGTAAACTTAACCGCATTGCTAATAAGGTTTATGAGTACTTTTTCAAACATCCGTTCATCGGTATAAGCCAAAACTTCCTCACTTACCGATTGATTAATGGTGATTCCCTTTGCATTCCACATCTCAGATTGACCTTCAATTACTTTATCGATCATCTTTTTTATATTAACAACAACCGGTTGAGGATGTAAAGCATTGTTTTGGGTCAAGTACCAATCCATCAAATTAGAATGCATATCGAGTGCATTATTTGCTGCTCTATGGATAGTTTTTATATTTTCCAACATCACTTCTTTATCAATATGATCAATGTCGTGCTTCAATAACTCAGACAATGAACTTTGAATGCAAAATGGAGGTCTTAAATCTTTACCGATAATAGAAAACAACTTGTCCTTGGTTTCATTTAACTTTTCCAACTCTTTGTTTTGACGTTGAATAAACTGTTTATGACTATCTAGCTGATTGTTCAGTTGCTGTTCTTTCATCACACTTTGCATGGCCATTTCTTTTCGCAGCGTTTCCAGCACCAACTTAATCTCAATTTCCCGCCTTTCCTTATTTACAACATTTTGTTTCTCCACCAGTCGGTTAATCATCTTGGGGATACTAAACATAAAATACCCCATCAAAATAAAGTAGACACTTCTATACACTGCACCCTCCGGTCCGGCTGAGGCAACCTGTGAAAAAAGAGCCGGATCAATATTAGGGTATCGAACAAAATATATTATGTTCGAACAGATCACCACGTAGGCAGTGGTATAAATCACCAGCCAGCCATCGTACCTTAATACCGATAGCAAAATCAGGATGGCATAAACGAAAAGCGAAGGTGCCGTCGATACCGCAATAGGCGTAAAAAAATAACTGTAATTGAAAATGTGCAACGAAAGTATGGTTACATCAATTGTAGATGAGATATACCGTATCCAGGTAGCCCCTTTAAACCTTCGCAGTAATGCATTAAGTATGGAGTTATAGAAAATATAGACGACCGCCAAACTAAGAGAAATTAGTCCTCGCTCCACTTCTCCGGAAAGAAAGATGTATCCGATCAAAACAAGAATGGCACTCACCAATATCCATCTAAACCGAATTACCTGTCGCTCCCCCCAATCTGCATCTTCTGTCGATAAAAGTGAATGGTATCTCATCATATTTATTAGGTGCGTTAGAGGTTTTAAAACTACAATTGTACGCAAAAAACTACAAAATGTTTTCCTGATAACGCAATTAATGGTGTTTTGATGTTATACCTTATCATTTCTTCAAAAAAACGTACCTTGCCTCAAAATTCACAAACACATTTGGTGCGAGATGACGGATAAAAATAACGAGCCACAATTCAACGATAAAGAAAGAAACCTCACATTTTATAAAGACGGATACACTATTGCCGCCAGGGAAGTTACGGACTTTGATAACTTAACACCTTTATTCAAGGGTATGCAAAGTCAGTACAATGCCATCAGCCAGCTCACCCAATCGTTTGCTATGCGAACCCACCAGCAGCACAAGCCCATTGCTTGCGAAAAAGGCTGTAACTGGTGCTGCCACCAGCCCGTATATATGACTACCCAGGAAGCCTTACTTATATACGAATACATAATCCAAACATCTGACCGGAAACAACTAGAAACCTTCCGCAATAACGCCGAAAAAAAACTTAAAAAAACCAAAAATCTTCCTGAAGAGAAAAAGCAAAACATCATTCATCCATGTGCATTTTTATCCGATGGAGCTTGTTCTATCTATCCGGTAAGACCCATGGCCTGCCGTATCTATTTATCGGCCAGCAAAGTTTCTTGCAAAAAAAAATATGATAATCCCGGTAACAAGGATATTTTCCCTGAGTTGTTCGATTTTCTGTTAAAAGCAGGAAAGTATATGAATGAAGGTTTTGTGGGATTTTTAAAAGGCAAGGGACGAAAAATGGAGGAGCTCACCATTGAAGAGTTTATGGTTAAACTGTTTAAAAATCCTGATTTTTATAAGAAATGGCTTGTCGAGGATAGCTTTAATGCCGAAAGCAAGCATAAGTAAATAGTTTATCTTTCTTATCCTTGGTGTCCGGTTAAAATTAAATAGATTCCCTATCTGGCCTTCAGAAAGTTTCTTTGTCCGGAATGTACTTATGCAATACTGGTTATAGCTGAAATCCTTTTACGTAATCCAGCGTAATAGGACGCAAAATTACTGTTTGGAGGCAAAGATCATTTCCTTCATCCACGGATTAATTCTATTGCCATAATCAATAGGCGTGAAATTAGGGTATGCCAATACTTTAAATAAATATGACGATTATTCCAAAGATTTCGTTCAATTATTATTACCTTTCCGCATCAACCTAATTTACAACATGAACTATTGGCTACAAAAGATCATTGATCAAGGTATTAAATCACATCCCGTTGGTAGTGATTCCTGGCGCGAACAAGTATTCAAAATAATACTGCTTATAATGGGCTTTTTTGGTATTATTCCCTACGCGCTCGGCATGTACCTATCCATTACCGAACACGTATATATTATTGCAGGATTGAACACATTTGCATACGGCTCTGTCCTTTACATTGTATTCTCAAAGCGCATTTCTCTTGTATATCGTTTTTATTGTACTATTGGAATTGTTTTAATCCTGGGTATAGGACTTACTCTTATACTGGGACAGGTGGAGGCCGGTTTCCCCTATATTATTGAGTTTTCGGTAATTAGTGCTTTGTTGTTAGGATTGAGAGGGGCCATAAACAGTCTGATTATAATATTTCTATTTATCACATCCATCGCTTTAGGCCTGCACCTCAACTTGTTTGGTTATCTTACGATTGCCGATTATAAAGTTTTACCCTGGCTCACCAATTCCTTTAACGTTATGGCGGTGAGTTCTATGTCATCCATACCCTTGGCCATACTGGTAAGAGGGTTGGAATCAACCATTAACCATCAGATAGATTTACAGCATCAGCTCGAAGATAAGATTGAAAAACTAGGCGAAGCCAAATCCAAGGCTGAAGAAGCGGATAAGCTCAAAACCCTGTTTTTGGCGAATATGAGTCACGAAATCCGAACACCACTCAATTCAATCATGGGGTTTTCGGAATTAGTAATAAACGATTTATATAAAAATGACCTGGAACAAAAAGAATACCTGAATACCATTAGTCAGAACGGCAGTTATTTGCTAGGTATCATTGAAAACGTGCTTGATTTTTCCATGATTGAATCAAACCAGCTAAAACACTCTATATTACCTTTTAACTTAAACGAACTACTAACTGAAATCCAGAATACATATAAGCTTGATAATCTTTCCAAAAATCATATTCCTGTTGTATTTTACTACGGGCAAACCAAACCTCTGCATATACAAAGTGACCCCCTTCGCTTAAAACAAGTGTTCATTAATTTAATCAACAACTCGCTAAAATTCACTAAGCAGGGTGAAGTTACTGCAGGATACTGGATTAACAATGACACAGTGCTTTGCTATGTAAAAGATAAAGGTATTGGCATTTCAAAAGAAGATCAGTCCAAGGTATTTCAGCGCTTTGTTAAAATTGAAGGTGAACACCAGGTTAAAGAAGGTACCGGACTGGGACTTCCTATTTGCAAAGGAATTATTGAAACGCTGGGTGGCAAAATGTGGCTTGAATCGGAACCGGGAGTTGGCTCTACATTCTTTTTTACCGTGCCTTATAAAAACAAAGCCGATTACATCAAGAACTGAAAAACACTCTAAAAATTAAAAATACCCCATCCCATAAGCAAGTCTGCGCCAACCAACGAAAAGAATAAGCCCAAGATGGCATAAATAATCCTGGTTGCCGGCAGTCCAATGGCATTTACCAACATTTGTGCCTTGCGCAGACCGAAAAAATATTTCCAATTGATAAGCGCCGCTACAAATAACACCAACCCAAACAGCAAAAACAACCCATTTAATAATATACTGTCTTCCCTCATTACCAATTCTCCTTTTTTAATAATTCACCTGTCCTTGAATAAAATTTCCAGCTACCCGTCCTGCTGTTCTTTCTAAAATGGCCGTTAATCTTTACCGCTCCATTCTGATAATAATAAACAGCATCGCCCCATCGCTGCCCATCTCTAAATTCCAAACTCGCTTTGATGTTGCCATCCGCATAAAATTCTTTGTACGTTCCATCCATTATGTCATCGTCTAACTGTATTTCGGCCCGGATGATATGCTTATCATTGTTGTAATAAAAAATAGCTGTTCCATCCACTAACCCATCGTTGTAATTAACAGCCGATTTAATATTTCCCGACATATAATAGGTTTTCCAGATGCCGTCCAATATGCCTTCATCCAGTTGTCCTTCATACATCAAAATACTATCCTGAACACGTTCCGGGTGGGTAATAAAATACGACAAATGCCCATTATAATCCGCAAACTCATCCCCTAAACCAATTTTAAACTGAAGACTATCAAACTCCTCCAAAACAAGTTCTTCTGCCGACAGGTTCAATTGCTCCAGTGCCAAATTAAACTTCTCGCTGGTATCTTGTTTTGCAATCAGTTGGGTTCGCATCTGCTTGTTTTCGGGAAACATCTGCATTCCCACCAAACCAATATTCTGCATCAGCTCCTTGTATTTTTTAAGTTCTTGCCGTTCTTCTTTATTCGAATAGTAGTATAGATGCTCATACAATCGATGCATATTTACATAGCCTGTTAAGCAACTATACAACTCCAGTTGCTCATTAAACTTTGCAAACGAACTATTGCGATGAAGCGTGTTTCCCACAAGATAACTATCGATCAGTTCCATCAACCTATCTGAGGAATTACTAAAAACTACATAATCGTCAACAATAGTATAATATGGTTTTTCTCTGTTCCTAAAAAAATCACCCAATATCATCCTGAAAAAACCACTCACATTTAAGTAGTTAATGTTATGATTTCTATATTCCTTCTGCTTAAATCGAACCGCCGTCCTATGTTTTATACGTTTCGAAATATCATCGAGTTTTTCTTGTGCCTGTTCCACATCATCCGATCCGAGCGCGATCACAAAATCCAGTTCGCGGGCATTGTTCGACGGGCGTAACTTGGCCATGGCTATTTCACCATCCATCCACGCAAACACATCCTCTTTTAAATCAATGCCTAAAAACGACTCGGTCAACTTAACCCCGCTCATATAGCTTGAATACCCGTTTGGATCCAGATCGGAATATTGCAACAAAAAATCATCATAAAACGATGTAAAATCATTTACTTTAAAATTAGTGTAAAACACAGCTCCCGAAGGGATAACCTTATCCGCTTTCCGGGCGCCTGTACCTGCCGATGCCAATGTGTTAAATAAAGATGCGATTGAATCATCATAGCACGTAAAGCCATCCAGTATAAGCGACGATTGAGCCACATCTCCACCCAATACGGAGAAATCGATACCCCTTAAATATGAATTATCCGCTCCTTTGGCAAACATGCCCATCACTTTACCTATGTCTGCATAAACGTTTAGCTGTCTTTTTTCAAAAACAGGTGTAATCGGGTTTTTTTTAATTGAATTATCCAGCGGACTGTCAAATCTTCCTTTAATGGTCTTTTCAACCAACTGATAGGAAAGGCTCCCTATCAGTAAATTATCAATGGCTGCCACATGCACTGTTTCCTGTAAATCTTCTACCACAATAGAATACAGGTTTAGACTGTCAACTACATTGATTTGCACAGGCATTTTTAACACAGAGGCTATTCTCGGAATCAGGTTACCATATTTTTTCACATCCATCACTACCATAAAGTCACTTTTATAAGCGGATAGCTGATGCATCGAAACAGACACCTTCTGATGGTTTAATACCTTTGTTAACAATGTATTTTCTTCAATGGCCGTGTTGAACGACTGCAATCCTTCCTTAAATTCCTGAAACAATTCTCCTTTTATAATCGTGTTCCAATAATCGGAATTTGTAACTTCCACCATTAACCCCGAAATGTTCCCGGTTTCTGCAATGAGTACGGCGTCATCGGGGATTATGGACAATGGAGAACGGTGGGCACTGCTGCCAAAGTGCAAATATGCCAACACACCTAAAACAACTAAAACCATTGCTAAAATTAAAATTCCAATAAACTTAAAAAACTGTTTCATTACAAAATGAGATAAGAAACTTAAAGCCGATAAATATTTTGGCTTATTACTTATAGAATTTAATGCAGATAGGACGTTCAACGTTAGCAACGTCGGGCAACATAGTTAACTTCCCTGTCATTTGGTTTCTTTTATATACCGATATATGATTTAAATCGCGATTGGCTACCAACAGGTAATTACCACTTGGATCGATAGCGAAATTCCTGGGCCATAGGATACCTTCGGTCACAAACTCCACAAATTCAATATTCATATCGTTTACTTTAAAGATGCCGATACAGTCAAATCCTCTGTTTGAAGCATATAAAAACTTGCCATCGGGCGAAAAATGAATGTCTGCTGCCTTGGCAAAACCGGAAAACGTATCCGGCAATAAAGTTACAGTTTGCAGTTCCCTTTTATAAATTCCCTTTGAATCCTTGGCAAAAGTGGTCACCGAACAATTCAGCTCGTTGAGTACAGCCAGCATTTTTCCATCAGGTGAAAAGTCGAAATGACGTGGTCCCGCGCCGATTTTGCCTATCACGGAATCCACTGTCGCCAAGCCATTGGCTTCCATTCTATACACCATCAATTTATCCGCTCCCAAATCGGCTGCATAAATAAAATCGCTGTTTGGGTCAACATCAATCGAATGAGCATGGGGCCCTTTCTGTCGGTTTTCGTAAGGTCCACTGCCGTAATGTTGAATCCGGTTTAACTGGCTCAGTCTTTCGGAATAAACCAATTCATCATTGTTTATTTTATAAGCACTTACTTCCCCGGAACCGTAAAATGCCAGCATCAACTCGTTTGAAGTTTTACTTAATGCCACGTAGCAAGGTCCTTTGCCATTTAGTACAGCCTCTGAATGCCGTGCCACCTGTCCCGAAGTTTGATCCACTTTATAAGATCTTACCACTGAGGTTTTATCTGCCCTTTGACCTACCGCATATAAAAATCCGTTTTCTGAATCTACTTCCAAAAAATTAGGGTTCAATATACTATCAGCCAACTGAGGTTGCGAAATCACTCCCGAAACCGTATCGAAAAAACAATACTCAATTCCTTTTAAAGAATCGTTATTTGTGGTTCCGATATACATCAGAACTTTTGTATTTACTGGCTGTGTGCTGCACGAACAAATTACAGCAAGTGCTATTAACAAAAAAGAGATTCTATACATACTATCTGGTTTAAAAGCTAAAAAACGCTTAAAGATAATTATTTTTTAAAGAGCCAATAACAAATAACCACGAGCTACCCCACTGTTCGTTTCCGTACATTACTTTGTGTCAAAGCTATACAATTATCCATTAACCCAAAATTCCACCCACCCAACACAACACCTTCATTATATTGATTTTACAAACCCTGGCACACCTATTGATTTATCCAAAGTGTGATTAAAACATTAACTTAAAAAATAAAGGTCATGAGAACTTTAAATTTAAATACCCGAATCAGAAACACATTTGCCCTTGTTCTTTCCATAATAGTTTTATCAACTACAGCATTCGCTGCAGAATATGAAAAAATGGAGCCTATGCCCATTGAACCAGTAGTATCTTATAACTTTGAATATTTAATCCATTCATTAAACGAAAACAATGTTGAAGAAACCTTAAATATTGAAGAATGGATGTTAAATACAGATACTTATGTGGAAGAGAAAACCGAGGAACCTGCCTTAGCATTAGAAGCCTGGATGACTGATGTGGAAGCATTTGTTCCTGAGACAACAGAGCCTGAACTTGCACTGGAAGCCTGGATGACCGACATGGAATCATTTTTACCAGAATTAAACGAACCAACTTTATCACTTGAAGAATGGATGACCGACGTACAAGCTTTTATAGCAGGGGAAGATGAACCTGAACTGGCGTTAGAACCATGGATGACAGATGTAAACACGTTTGTAATTTTTGAACAGACATATGCTTTAAAATAGTTGTCACAACTATATGCGGAAGACTTTAACCCGCAATATGCATTAGAAAATCTATTACACATTGAAATTGTTTCAAAACAAGACACTCCGCTGCTTCACTTTCAACTCACCATAACGATGCTCCCGAAAGTAATCGGGACAAGTGATGCCTCGTTTCAGTAAAGCCTTGTTTTATTGCACTTTCAATGTTCACGACGAAGCTCTAATGCATAATCCGGGTTTAACAGATTGAATTGGGCGGTTAGAAATACTATTTATGTCAAACCTTCATTTACGGTGTAAGTATTCGTCAACATGCTGTTTGACTTTGGATGAAGTAGTTTATAATCAAGGTACAAATCGATATGCTCTTAGTAATAATTTATTACTGAATACCACTTCTAACTTTTCGTTCTGATTTAGCTTCTCGAGCTGCTTCTCCCATAGAAGATTCTAATTCAAATGAACCTACGGTCCAATACAACTTTTGATCGAATCTTATCTCAAGTCCGTTTCACCGTTAATAACAAACCATTTTGAAAGATTTTTTAAGTTGTCCTGATTCTAGTTTTAAGATATATGTACCATTCATTAGATTTTGAAAAGAAATTAATGGATGATCAATTTTTCCGCTCGAAATAAGTTTTCCGTTTAATGCGTATATGAAATAACTTACTGGCCAATCGAATTTTCCATTTAAAAACACCTCGTCATTTGAAGGGTTTGGATAAATCTCCCACGCTAATGATTCAATATTTTTAATACTGGTAAACAATACCTGTTCTTCTAAAAACGAAATAACTTCTACTTTTGGCAAATTATCATCATTAAACATTCGGTTGAAACGATTTGACTCATCGGTTGTGGACTCAGATAAATGACTTACAAAATTGGGCTTGATACTTTGATAACATACTTCTATGCTAAAGTTTAACGTACTTCCGGAAAAAGGAAACAGGTACGTAATTCGATCATAACCGGAACCTTCAACCCCATCTTCACTTTTATTAAAATTGACATCATCATTAGCCTTACCCGTAATGGCAATAAGGTTGTAGTATGGTTGATCTGTATTGAATCCAACAGGCGGTATTCTGTTGTCTTTTAAATACTGTGAAGACTCCAGTAAAACAGTTGTAACTTCATCCTGGGCATTTCCTAAAACTGCTTCGTAAACCTGAACATTATCTTCGTTGGAAATTGTATCATGATGCTCTTCAAAACCTGCTTGCGTAAGAATATTACCCTGACTATCATATTTACCCGATTCAAAAATAATCTCTCCTTGATTATCCTTTGCTATAAAATGAATCCACATGCGTCTGCTCGGAAATCCGGTAGGTAATTTATGCCCTGTTTTATTCCTCAATTCTATATTTACCGACACCATATTATCGACAGAAGCAGCATTGGCATTAAGTTCGACGGTGTTTTCCTTCAAGTTCTTCAGGGCATAATAAGCGGTGGTATCGAGATTCGGAACTGCGCTGTTTATTCCCAGCTCAGCATAGTTATTTTTCAGCATTGAATTAACTACTGTATTGCCGCCTACAAAATGATGTTCAAAAACCGGATTGCGTTTGTTTTGCAAATTTGGAGGCAAGGAGGAAATTGTAAAATCTTCATCTACACGTGGCATATGGCATTTCTGACAGGACAAACCTTGTTCCGGATAAGTACTGTTCAACCATTCGTAATACGGCATTTGCTCTGGAAAATAGCCCGCCACATTACCATCTTGGTCAACGTATGGAGTAAACAGTGTATGACATGTGGCACACAGTGCCGAAGACTCAATATGTACCCCATGCACAGGTGTATACCCTGCAATATTTACCATCGATACGGTAAATGGGTTTTCATAAGGGCCAAAAATATTTTTTAAAGGCTCAACAATAAAATTACCAGAAAAGCTTTCTTCGGAAGATAAATTATCAGGTTCGATTTGATGACAAAGCGTACAACTCACCCCATCCTGACTTAAAGGGTCTGACAAAACTTCAATAAGACTATAATACGTTTGCCCATTATAAATGGCTTCCGTTCTACCCATAGGTGCATGACAAGTAGCACATTTGTCCTCTATCATCTCTTTTAAATGCGGATTTTCTTCAACCTCAGAACTCACTTTTGCCAGCCAATAAGGGTCTTTAGCTGAATTGCCCATCATACTCGACTGCCAATGATATATTGGAGAAACATCTCTCCCAACAGAATTTATCAATACCCCATCTGAACCGGAATGGCATAAGACACAATTTCCGGAACCGGAAAATAAAGTAGAAGTTTCTGAGGGCAAACTACTCATCATATAAATAAAACTGCATACCACCAATGCAAGCAAACCTAAAATAAAAGATCTTTTTTTCATATTTTAAGCATTAAACCTATCCCTGCGTGTAATTTCGCCAAATAAATTTAGCATATTCTAATTCAGATTCCTATTTATTCACTATCAATTTTCTTATGCTGTGGGTGAGGGAAAATACAAGTACCGCCAACGACAGTCTGTCCATATTGCTACTTTATTACTACTCGTAATATTAGAAGTTAAAATTTGTTCGAAACCCGAGAACATTTAATTCATTATTTGTTCCGTGACGGTTCCATACGTACTGAAAATGCGGCGATATGCTAACCCAATTATTCAATTGCAGTCTAATATAAAGCTCGGTTAACTTTTCATTTTGCAGTGTCTTTTCGGCTGGATAATTTTCTCCATACGCAATACCTACCGCCAATGGTTGCTTTTTTAAAGTTTGCACAAACCTGAATCCAGCACTCCATGATGATTTTACACCCCAATCATTTGCCAGAGAATCTTGATTTAATCCATAACGCCCAAAAATATTATACTTATCATAAAACACTTTGTCAAAGCTTACGCCAAAACCACAATCTTCGTCGGTGCCGGGTACCTGATAACCATACATGCGTATATTGGACTCAAATCCGGTCCCCGGTGCAAATGTCCACCCAAGACTTGCAATCTTGTATAAATCATGAAAAAGCTTATCTCCTGCATTGTCCCGACTTGATAAGCCAAACTGAATACGATATCGATTTAAAATGGTTGTTCTTAAACGAATTCCTGGTGAATTTGACGGTACAGCAAACGATGAATTGTTGATAAAAGAGCCCGTAATAAATTGCATCGTTTCATCATTAGCAGAGGCATTAATGTCAAAATAATTAGTAATATCAATTTTGCCAATGGTAACCGTGATGATTTCTTTAAACAGGGTAAATTCCCCCCACACTTCCAATACATTTAGTCGGTCGATACTATCCGGAGATTGAGTAGAGCCTGCATCACCATTTAAACCAGAGAATGTTGGATATAAAACATCAGGCCCATTTCCACCAACAGCCTCCAAATCAACAAATAACAAGGCTCCTTTTCTGATAAATGTGGTTACAAAAATATCAAATGACCCTGTTCCATATGATTCTTTCACCTTTTTATCTAAGGAAAATTGGTTGATTGCTGTTATGTTTCCATTAAACATCAACTGTCCGGGGCGCTGTTCTATTACCTTTAAAAGGTCATCTATTCTTTTGTAACGGGAACGTGTTTCGAAGCTCGCGGATTCAACATCTTTTACTCCAATAACAGCTAATACCCGGTCAATACCTGAATTCCCATCAAAGATACTTTGTTTTATGTCCTGCATTTCCTTGTCCATTGCAACAATAGTTCTCTGTAAAGAATCTAATTGTATTTCTAAATAATGAACTTTCTTGGTGAGAGTTGTATCAGTTCCTTGAGCATTCAGCCAAACTGGTATAATCAAAACTATAAATAACAAAATATTTTTCATCTCATTATAATTTTAACTTTCAAATGTATTTATCTTATTCTATCCTTAATTTTATTTATATCCGATAGAATTTGCAAGTTTACTTCAATGGAATTAACAGGTTCATAAAAAGTTATCTTTCAGCTCTCTACATCTGTTTACTTGAGTCTTTGTTTTCGGATTTTATACGTCAATTCTTACTTCATTATATAAACCACACTTTACTTAATAATTTTTTTCTGTTACCAATTTCAGACCCAGTATTTGTCACGCGGAACAGAGCCGGATCACTCACTCAAATCGTCACCTATAAATGTAACCATAATAAGCAAACTATCAGCACCCTTCATCAAACTGTCAGGGAATTTACTTTTAAACACCATTTCCACCACATATTTCTATTTCTGATGCAATATCCAGTTATTTTCCAATTGCCAATATGATGAAACCGAATAATGATTTTTGTATTATTTTATTCACAGCATTCACACGATATATATGTATTCCGAATTGTATAATGTGGTTTAAATCCGTAAGTATGAATTATAAAATCCATTAAACACTGAAACTACCTCTAAACAAGGCACTTCGTCACTTCACTTTATCTCACCGGAACGATGCAATGCCTCGTTTTATTGCCCTTCCCATGTTCATAACGAAGTTCTAATGTAGAATCCGGCAAACTAAACGGTTGTTAATCAAACCCACATCGGACAGCCTTAAAACACTATGTAATCTTCGCTAAAACACTTATGGTGGAAATGAACCCTTCGTTTGTCCATGATTAATGTTTTGAGATCATAAAACACTTGAACAAAGTTTAATGAATAAGTTACTATTATTAAACAGAATCGCTTTAATTAATAGGCTTTAATCTATATCTTGCTAGGCAACAAGCTATATTAGACTCTGCCGGTGTGATAACCTAATTTTATAAAGATTCTGTTTGAACCAAATTCTTTTGTGTTCAATTTCGTACACCCTGTTGTTTCAAAGCCGTACAACTTAAGGTCATTCCAGTATGTACAATATCTATTTTATAACTCTGATTGAATGTAATATACAAACATTGGCACACCTATTGAAATAACTCAAAACGTGATTTAAAAAAACTAAAAATATAAGCACCATGAGAACTTTAAATGTAGAAACCCGAATCAGAAACACTTTTGCTCTTGCACTTTCTTTTATGGTTTTGTCAACCACTGTATGGGCATCCGGATTATCAAGAATGGAACCTATGCCAGTTAAACCTGTGATCACTTCCAATTTTGAATACCTAATCAGCTCATTATACGAAAACGATTTTGAAGAAACATTAGAAGTTGAAGGTTGGATGTTAAATCTCGAAACTTTTGTAGAAAACGATAATAAGGCACCTGCCTTAGCTATAGAATCCTGGATGACTGATGTGAATACTTATATTCCCGAAACAATGGAACCCGAACTTACAGTTGAATTGTGGATGACAAATATGGAAGCTTATAGGTCAGAATTAAGCGAACCAGCGTTAGCCCTTGAAGAATGGATGATGGACGTTGATGCTTTTGAGGTTGAAATTGAAACCGGGTTGGCACTAGAATACTGGATGACAAATGAATATGCTTTCATCATCGATGAAAACGAACCGGAGCTTGCTATAGAAAGTTGGATGACCAACATTGATGCCTTTGTATGTGCAGAACAAATTTTAGCATTAAAATAACCTGCTTTATTATTTGGTTCTCAAAATACAAAGCTCAATTCCTATATAATGCAATATATTGTCCCAAAGCAGTAATTGATACCCATACAATTACTGCTTTTACTTTACAATTGATTCAATTTCTTTCCTTTGTGCGAACCAAACAAGAAGTTTTTAGGACTCCCAATAACCTGCTCTCCATAAATGCCTGTATGTCCCGAAAACAAATAAGCCGTGGCACATGCTATCCCAATAAACACACCTGCCTCAGAACCAAACAACTCAATTCCCATTAAAGTACAGGCAATAGGAGTGTTAGTAGCACCGGAAAACACCGCTACAAAACCCATTCCTGCCAAAAGAGCAACCGGCAAAGGGATAAACAACGAAAGCGCGCTCCCTAAGGTAGCGCCAGTAAAAAAGAGCGGAGTAACTTCCCCACCTTTAAATCCGGCTCCTAAAGTAAATGAGGTAAACAAAATTTTGAGTAGAAAATCGGTAAATGGCAACTGCTGTTCAAAGGATTCCAAAATGACAGGCACACCTAAACCTATCCATCGTGTTGAGCCAATTAACCATACCGCAACTGCAATAACAACGCCACCTGCGACTGGTCTTAAAGGAGGGTACTTCAATATCTTTTTAAAGAAGGCTCCCCAATAATGTGTCGCATTGGAAAAAAGCATTCCGGCCAAACCAAAACTCACGCCAGCCAACAGAGCCCACAACAATTGTGGCGCCCATAAATCAGGGACAAAAGGAATTTCGTAATATGTATGATGAATAGGCCATAGATGGGCTGCCTCATTAGCAAACACGGCAGCTAAAAAACTGGGGATAATGGCATCGTAACGCATCCTGCCCACCACAAATACTTCAAGGGCAAATACGGCTCCCGCCAATGGTGTTCCAAAAATAGATGCAAAACCTGCACTTACTCCGGTCACCAATAATATTTTCCTATTCTCGGGCTTTAATTTAAAAATCTTTGTAAACTGGTCGGCAATGGCACCTCCCATTTGTATGGCCGTCCCCTCCCGCCCTGCTGAACCTCCGAAAAGGTGGGTTACCACGGTACTCAATAATACAAGGGGCGCCATCTTTAACGGAATAATTTTTTTAGGACTATGAAACTCTTCCAATATCTGGTTGTTTCCTTTTACCACCGATTGTCCGAAATAATGGTAAACCAGACCAATTACCAATCCTCCCAATGGTAAAAAAGCAATAATCCAGAAATTACTTTCACGCAAGTTGGTAGCCCATTCCAATGCAATTAAAAAAATGGCCGAAGCAGAACCTGCCAGCAAACCCACTATTCCACAAAGCAAAATCCACTTGCCCAAATACACCAGAGAAGGGATAAAACCTTGGGGAATATTTTGTTTTAGCCGTTTTTTAAGACTCATAATAGATTATTCGTAAAAAGCATTCTCACCGGGATATTGATATTTGTCTTTGGCTATATCCTTAGGAAAAAGAAAATAGGTTACTTTCCCTATGGAACAAACCTTACCCTGACTATCCTCAATAGTTGTTTCAAAAACAGCCAATCGTCGGTTCACGCTTTCAACTCGGGCTCGTATGGTAATTTCATCATCCTTTATCATAAGCGGATTCTTGTATCGTACATTCAGGTTGGAAGTTACACCTGCAGTCTTGCATTGCGTATACACTGCCCAACTGGCCACTTCATCGTGCAGGGTAGCTTGAATTCCGCCATGCACCACATTCCTATAACCCTCAAACTGTTTCCCGGGAATCCACTTACATACCACCTCTTCCCCATCTTCCCAAAACTCTAATTGTAACCCAATATTATTTAGGGGAGAGCAACCAAAACACTTATAATCGTGCTGTTTGCTATTTACAAACGGATTGATAATCTTTCTCATGCGCCCAAAATTAGTGGTTTTTACATTACAATGAACAAAAACGCCGGAAAAGAATAACTCCCTTCCGGCCTTTTGTTTTATTTGTTAGCTTACGTTTCAATACATCCAAGAAACTATCTATTCTTCGCCTTACGCCCTTATTAGCATAAACCAATGATCATAAAACAATAGTTACGGTAATTAAAAATAGTTACTATTGACTTTTGACCGGACTATGGGCTACCAAATACTGAACGTAGACTGAACTACTGCTGACTTCCAGGTATAGCACCTCTCATGCCCACCACGTCGCGATCAAATAAATAAAGATTCTGTCCGTTTAACAACTTCAGTTTATCGATGATATTCGTAACAGAAGCTTCCTCCTCAATTTGCTCGTTTACAAACCATTGTATCCAGTTGTGTGTCGTAAAATCTTTTTCATCCAAACAAACGCCAACAATTTCGTTAATGCTTTCGCTCACAAACCGCTCATGTCCTAAGGTCTGCTCAAAAATCTCCTCCACATTGGCAAATTCTGCAGGTGGTTGTTCTACTGCAGGAATTACAGCTTTCCCACCTCTTTCGTTAACGTATTTCATAAATTTTAATAGGTGAATCTTTTCTTCTTCGGCCTGGGCATACATCCATTCCGAAACTCCACCAAATCCGTTTGTTTCAGCCCATGAGGCCATTGACAAATATAAATTAGACGAGTACGCCTCCCTTTCGATTTGTCTTACCAAAATATCTTCTACCGGTTTTTTCAACATAATCCTATTTTTTATCTATTATTATTTTCTTTCCTATGGTCAAAATTATAATAATTCGGATAAAAAAGTATGTTTTTTCGCTTTACTGTTAGTTATTTAGAATACTTCTACACAACCCATTAAAGCTGTTTTTTTTAATCATCCCCAAATAAATAAAAGACACACAAGTATTTAATTCTCGAAATAAGTTCATATCTTATGCAGTTGTTAAGTGAAAATTGATGATAAAAAAAATCCTTGTTGCAAACAGAGGCGAAATAGCGGTGCGCATCATGCGTTCCTGTCGCGAAATGGGAATCTTATCTGTGGCAGTTTTCTCCGAAGCTGACCGAACATCCATGCATGTACGATATGCAGATGAGGCCTACTGTATTGGTCCTTCTCCATCAAACGAGAGTTACTTAAAAATGGATACCATTATACATGTAGCATTAAAAGCTCAGGTAGATGCTATTCATCCCGGCTACGGTTTTTTATCCGAGAATGCCGAATTTGCCAGAAAAATTGTGGAAAACGACATTTTGTTCATTGGCCCAAACCCCGACGCCATATCTGCCATGGGCGATAAGGTTACTGCCCGAAAGTTGATGGAGAGTTCCGGTGTTCCGGTTGTACCGGGAACAAAAAAATCGCTCGGTTCAATGGAGGAACTTCATTCCGTTGCCAACGAAATAGGATATCCGCTAATGATAAAAGCTTCTGCAGGGGGTGGGGGAAAAGGTATGAGGCTGGTTAAAAATAAAGCCGACCTGGATTCATCCTACAACATGGCAAAATCGGAAGCCTTATCGGCCTTTGGCGACGACACTGTTTATATCGAGAAATACATCGAGTCACCGCATCACATCGAATTCCAGATATTGGCTGATCAACATGGCAACACGATTCACCTTTTCGAACGGGAGTGCTCCGTCCAACGGCGCCATCAAAAAGTAGTAGAGGAAACCCCATCGCCCCATATGACCCCTGAACTGAGGGAAACTATGGGACAATATGCCATTAAAGCTGCACAATCGGTTAATTATATAGGCGCCGGCACCATCGAGTTTTTGGTAGATGACAAGCACAATTTCTACTTTCTGGAGATGAACACCCGCCTGCAAGTTGAGCACCCGATTACTGAAAGGGTTACCGGCATAGATATCGTTAAGGAACAAATAAACATTGCCGACGGCAAAACTTTGAGCTATCAACAAAATGATCTTATCATGCACGGCCATTCCATCGAATGCCGGATTTATGCCGAAGATCCGCAAAATAATTTCATGCCCAATCCCGGTTTGATCAAGCACATAAGTGAACCTCATGGCCTGGGAGTCAGAACAGACGGATATGTGTACAAGGGTTACGAAATTCCAATCTACTATGACCCCATGATATCAAAATTGATTATTTGGGCAAAAACCAGGAAAGAAGCCATAGACAGAATGAAAAGAGCATTGTATGAATATAAGATAACCGGGGTAAAGACCTCTATCCCGTTTCTGGAGAAAATCATGGACACACCTGATTTTAAAAACGGAAAATACAATACGCATTTTATCGAAAAAAACGAAGAATATCTTGAGATTGACGAGCCTTGCGAACTGGAGTGCCAGGACATTGCCATGTTTGTAACCTATCTGGATTTTATGAAGAAACAACAAACAAAGGTTCAGGATAACGTTACTAACAAACGTTCGCCCTGGAAGGAATTTGGAAAGAAAAGGAATATGTTAAGATTTTAACCGGCATGGCCGGAGCAGATAATTAATTCGCAAATTAACATGATAGTATTTTTCTGGAGTTCCATTCAGCTATTTAAAATTAAAATAAATGTATCATGCCTTTAGAACTAAAAATAAACGATAGAAAAGCAAAGATAGAAGTACTTCAACAAAATGGCAGTGCTTATCATGTTAAAATAGATGGCAAAGAATATCATTTAGATGTGATGCAAGTCGAATCATCCGTATATTCCGTATTATACAAAGGTCAATCCGTTAACCTGGAAATGATTGAAGGAGACAATCCAAACCAATATAAAGTAAATACGCGAACCGACCATTTTTCTGTGGATGTTATCGATCCAGTTACCCGTTATAAAACAAGCCAGTCCAATGGTCTCAAAAGTAACGATCAGATCATTGAATCCCCTATGCCGGGAAGAATCGTAAAAATTCTCGTTGAAGAAGGTGATCTTATTGAAGAAGGCCAAACGGCCCTTATCGTTTCTGCCATGAAAATGGAAAGCGAATACAAAGCACCCATTTCGGGCATCGTATCAAAAATCCATGTTTCCGAAGGGGATACCATTGACGGCGGTGTGCCCCTGGTCGAAATTGATCCGCACACAAAATGATATCCCCCTTAATTCAAATCTATTAAAAAACCTTTAAGTTAATCATATGCAATCATTAAACGAAAAGTATAAAATTTACGAGGACAAAAATAAGGAAGCAGAGATTGGTGGAGGACAAAAACGAATTGACAAACAACATAGTGCAGGCAAGCTGTCGGCGAGGGAAAGGATTAACCTTTTTCTTGACCCCAACACCTTTGTTGAGTTGGATAAGATGATCACCCATTCCTGCCATAATTTCGATATGCAGAAACAAGTTATACCGGGCGATGGAGTGGTAACGGGATATGGCAAAGTCGATGGACGTTTGGTTTATGTTTTTGCACAGGATTTCACTGTTTTTGGAGGCTCATTGAGTATAACCAATGCCAGTAAAATAATAAAAGTACATAAGCTTGCACTTAAAATGGGCGCCCCAGTAATTGGACTGAACGATTCCGGCGGTGCACGCATTCAAGAGGGCGTTCAAAGCCTGGCAGGTTATGGCGACATATTCTATTTGAACGTAAAAGCGTCTGGTGTTATTCCGCAAATTTCAGCTATCATGGGACCATGTGCCGGTGGGGCTGTGTACTCCCCGGCTTTAACCGACTTTATATTCATGGTGCAAGACAGCAGCTATATGTTTGTTACAGGGCCCGAAGTAATTAAAACCGTTACGCACGAAGAGGTCAGCAAGGAGGAACTTGGAGGAGCGGTTACACACAACTCTAAAAGCGGCGTGGCTCATTTTTTAGGCGATAATGACGAACATACGCTTATGATGATACGGGAACTACTTAGTTTTCTGCCGTCTAACAACATGGAAGAAACGCCCATCATCCCTACAGGTGATAAAATAGACCGTAAAGATGAGTCCCTTCAGGAATTGGTTCCCGCAGATCCGAACAAGCCCTACAATATGCTGGATTTAATTCGTACCGTTGTTGACAACAAGCACTTTCTGGAGGTGATGCCGCAATATGCCAAAAATATGATTACAGGATTTGCCAGGTTCAACGGCCGTTCGGTTGGAATAGTGGCCAATCAACCCGCATTTTTGGCTGGCGTATTGGATATCAATTCAAGCATTAAGGCAGCACGGTTTGTCAGGTTCTGCGATTCGTTTAATATTCCTTTGGTGACCTTTGTTGATGTTCCCGGATTTTTGCCAGGAACTACCCAGGAATATGGGGGTATTATCAAACATGGTGCCAAGTTGCTTTATGCGTATGCTGAGGCTTCTGTGCCGAAAATAACCGTAATCACACGAAAAGCATATGGTGGCGCATACGATGTGATGGCCAGCAAACATTTAATGGCCGATATCAACCTGGCCTACCCCACTGCCGAAATAGCCGTTATGGGACCCGAGGGAGCCGTTAATATTATTTTTAGGAACGAGGATCCGCAAGAACGTGTTAAAAGAGTCGACGATTACAGAGACAACTTCGCCAATCCATACAGGGCAGCCGAATTAGGGTATCTCGATGAAATAATTATGCCACGTGAAACCAGAATAAAGGTGATTCAAGCCTTAGATATGACACAGAACAAAAGCGAAACAAATCCTGCAAAAAAACATGGAAATATGCCTTTATAATTCTTAAATTTATAGTAAGACTAAAGGTTTTTTATGAACACGCTGGATCAATTAAAACAGTTTACAAAAGTTGTTGCCGATACGGGAGATTTTGAATCCATGAAATCTTTTAAACCCATTGACGCAACAACAAACCCTTCGCTTATTTTAAGGGCTGCACTTATTCCCCAATACAAGCCTTTAATACTTGATGCATTGGAATATGCCAAAACAAAAACGGATATTATTGAAATGCAACTTGGGTTTGCCCTAGATAAAGTGGCGGTGAACTTTGGACTGGAAATATTAAAAATAGTTCCGGGCAGGGTTTCCACGGAAGTGGATGCAAGGCTAAGCTTTGACACAAACGGCATCATATCTAAAGCTCGGGAAATCATCACCCTGTATGAAAATGCAGGTATCGACCGCAGTAAAATACTTGTTAAAATTGCCTCGACGTGGGAAGGCATAAAGGCTGCCAAAGTGTTGGAAAAAGAGGGAATACACGGCAATCTCACCCTATTGTTTAACCTGGCTCAGGCCATAGCTTGCGCCGAAGCAGGGGTTCAGCTTATATCGCCCTTCGTTGGTCGTATTTGTGATTGGCACAAAAAAGAACGGGGCGTAGACCATATCGATCCCATAGATGATCCCGGGGTGCATTCCGTTACTGAAATCTACAACTATTACAAAAAGTTTGGATATGACACGGAAATAATGGGTGCCAGCTTCCGAAATACGGGAGAGATATTGGAACTGGCAGGTTGCGACCTTTTAACGATTTCACCTGCTTTACTTGGCGAACTTGAAAATTCATCGAAAAAAATAGATAAAAAACTGTCTGCTTCTGCCGCTCGACGAAAGGAGATTAAAAGGATAGATATAGATGAAAAAAGATTTAGGTGGATGCTGAATGAGGATGCTATGGCCACCGAGAAACTTGCCCAAGGTATCAGAAGCTTTAGTGCCGATATAATTAAACTTGAAAGTGTGCTGATGAAATTGCTAGACAATTAATACGGTGAAATTGGTTTTTTTGGAGCAACAAATGCAATCCCAAGCGCAAATATATGATATAAAGGTGCCATTATATTTTGTTATATATCGGGTACATCTCTAAACGCTTACTTATTGGAATACGACACCTAAAGTATATTTTCCTCCATCCATGATAAGTGTATCCTTAGTAAGCTCAATTTAAAATGGTGTATGCCTGATACTTTGATTGTAAAAACCTGTGTCATTAATGAACAAATAAAACTTAGGTAACAGTTAAATACATCATTATTTAAGGTACTTCAAAAGTATTAATTTGGGCAGGGATAATCCTTTTTTGTTTCTTTTGAGCACGGCATCGTTTTGACGTAGTGGCTAATGTGCCAAATTAGAAATACGGTGAAATTGGTAACATCTCAAACTATAGGGATTTTTACTGATAAACTACTCCTAAGGCATATTTTCTTCCATTTATGGTAAGCGTTTTCATAGTAAACTAATGGGCACTACTATCGGTTTGGAGAGAAAGTAAAACAACAAGGTTACTGATTCTCACATGCACTCTTGTAAATATAATTGCATTTTTATTCACAATTATGGTTTATGTACCAATGAATGATTTGATCCAATCTAATTGAAATAACTGGTTAATAAATGGGTCAAATTTGATTATCTAAGACTATTATTAGTCGGCGTTGGGTTAATTTCTTCTATATTTGGACTAAACGCTTAATAAAACAAATAGAAAATTGTTTTTTGTTAGATAAACCATCCAACCATCTGGCATAAACATTAGCGTTATGGCGAAGCTTACATCGGGATTCTTGATTCAATTACATTTGACAAAGTCAAAATCCTTTTGAGGATAATCTAAACAACAAATTATATAGCATGAAATACACCTTGGCATTCGATGTTTACGGTACATTAATAAATACATCTGGAGTTTATGACTCTTTAAAAAGCATGATTGGAGCGCATGCAAAACCCTTTATGGATGACTGGAGAAATAAACAGTTAGAATATTCTTTTAGACGCGGATTAATGGATAAATACACTGACTTTTCAATATGCACCAAGGATTCATTGGAATACTGCTGCCAGATGTACGGGATTGATCTGAATAAAAAACAGAAAGAAGCTTTAATGGATGAGTATACCATCTTACCCGCCTTTCCTGATGTAAAGGCTGCATTGAAAAATCTAAAAGAATCCGGACATCGATTATTTGCATTTTCGAATGGAAGTGAAAAGGCAGTGCGAAAATTGTTAACAACTGCCCGGATTGTTGACTTATTTGATGGTATTGTAAGTGTTGAAAACGTGCAGTCCTTTAAGCCCAATCCTTTGGTATATGCGCATTTCAATAAGGAAACAAGTTCCACAAAAACGAATTCATGGTTAATATCAAGCAATCCTTTTGATGTGATTGGAGCAGTTTCATTTGGAATGTATTCAGCTTGGATTCGACGGACTAAAGACTCAATCTTTGACCCCTGGGGAATTGAACCAACACTAATAATTAATGAACTTACTGAATTATCACTAAGATTAGAGACGAAGGATTAAAACTATTGCCATCAATTTGTATATTGTAATGGCGGATAAACGCCAATACATGAATGTTTGCCGTCCGTTCGAACTAGGTAACGGTTCGGTTGAAAATCGCAATCAAACACCAAACTTTCATCAACAAAACCGTCAACGTATATTCATATCACTCCGCCAGTAATTAAATAATACAGAAATGTTGAACATAGACAACTTAAAACAACAGAAACGATTATCCCTCATGAGAATTCTTAAGCATGTTTTAATTATCGCATTAATTTTCTCCAGTCAACTTATTTATGCAGGCAATTGGGTTAAACTGAAACAAAATTTAAGAGATTTTTATTTGCTTGAGTCGGTTAGCGACATAGAGGTACAAAACGTACTTGAAAGTATGAATAATGATTTTTCTTTTAGCGATATTGATTATAATATGCACCGCAGAAGCAACTGGAAGCCACGAGAACATCTGAATCGACTGATTACGCTGGCCACAGCATATGAAAATACAAACAGTAAGTATTACAAATTGGATGAAATAGCTGAATCAATTGTTGGCGGATTAAACTATTGGAGTTACAACCATTTTTATAGCCACAACTGGTGGCAACAGGAAATAGGTGTCCCCCAAAACATTGGACCAACGCTCATCATTTGCGAATCTATCATTCCTGATTCCACAATGACCAAATCGTTAGAAGTAATGGATAAATCTAAAATCCGCATGACGGGACAAAATAAGATATGGCTTAGTGGAAATGTTTTAATGCGTGAATTAGTGCGTGGTAACGACAGTTTGGTAACCGCCGCAGCCGATACCATTAAGTCCGTTCTGGTTCTTTCAAAGCCCTATCAAGAGGGTATTCAGCCTGACTATTCATTTCATCAACACGGCCCTCAACCTCAGTTTGGAAACTATGGATTGCATTTTGCAGAAGATATGATTAAGTGGATGTTCATTTTCAACAATACGGACATTGCTTTTTCTTCGGAAAAAGTGGACCTGATGCGAAAACTAATGTTCGAAGGCCAGCAAAAAGTGGTATACAAAGGAAAATACGAGACTTTAGCAACGGGACGCCAGATTTTTCCCGAGATGGTAAACGGCAAAAAGTATCGTGGCCCAATGGCCAAGTATGAAATTTACAAAAAACTGGAGAAAGTATTTAACAAATTTGACACCCAAGACAATCCATACGCTGCTCCCAGAGAGTACATTCATTTTCGAAATTCTGATTACAGTCTGTATCGAACAGGTTCGTTTTTTTCTGCGGTCCGGATGTCGTCACAACGAATAATCGGAGCCGAAGCCGGCAATGGCGAAAATCAACTGGGATATTATTTAGGTGATGGGACCAACCTTATCTATCGCCGGGGTGATGAATACCATGAAATTTATCCCGTGTGGAATTGGAAAAAACTACCCGGAACCACTACAGTGCAGGATACAGCCAAACTCCCTGTTTTAACTTGGTCGGGATATAAAAACGGATCTTATTTTGCCGGAGGTTTAAAAAGTAAGGATGTGGGCATCACTGCTTTCAAATACCGCCGAGATAGCCTACAGGCGAATAAATCCTATTTTTTTATTGGCAACAAGGTTTATGCCTTAGGATCAGCCATTAGTACCAACCGAAACTTTGATGTGGTAACTACCATTAATCAATGCTATAAAAATGGTGATGTTGTAGTTTCTAAAAATAAAGGCAGAATCACATCTGTATGGCACGATAGCATAGCTTACGTGAGCTTATGTGATCAACAATTAAATGTCAGACAGGACGTACAATCCGGCACCTGGAAAAGGATACTGACATGGCATACCGATAGTTTGATTTCTAAAGATATTTTTGATCTCGAAGTGAATCATGGCGAGAAACCAAATAATGGAAAATATGGGTATGTTTGTGTTGTGGGGATTTCTGCAAAGGAGGTTAAAGAAGTTATTAAGAATCGATTGGGTGCGAATATAGCTCATAAAAACGAAGTTCACGCTCTAAGCTTTAATCAAGGTAAAACACTTGCCATAAGCGCTTTTGAGCCCTGCGAAGTCGAAATTGGAAATCAGCAAAAGCTAATTATAAAGTCCCCTTGTTTATTATGTTTGAATAAATACAATGATGGATGGACAATAGAAGCGGTAGACCCCACGCAACAGCTGAAAATACTTTCTTTTGGAATTACCGGCAAGTACCGGTTGAAAGGTGCTCAGCGTTCTAATATTGCGGGTGATGTTACATTTTTTGATATCACACCTCCGGAAAATAGCTATGAAAAAGGAAAGAAAAGCTCTGTAATGTTAATTACAAAATAATTTTTTCACCCAAATTATTTGTCAATTGATACTCATTAAGGCACCTGCCTTCTTTGAAACGACAGGCTTTACTGGGATATATTTTTGTACTCCTCGGGGATGATATCTTTTTCATTCGGTGAACGGACCAGCTTTTGAATCGCAGATCTTTTTGCCACTTGAACTCTTTTCGTACGATACTATTTCGAAATAATCTAGTATACCTTCTGGGAGAAATAGAGCTAGTAGCTCCTGTGATAGTCCTTCTTTCAATTTATTTTCCTGTTTCTATTTAACAGCTAAATAAACAATATTTTTTAACAGACCCAAACTTTGTGCGTGATCCCCCTTCATCCCTCGGGGTCTGGGGTCCTGACATCGCCTTGGTGTTCCTGGAAAAAACACGATTAACGCAAAAAGGACAGTCCTCTTTCGAAAACTGTCCTCTTGTCAAAGATGGGCGGCGACCTACTCTCCCACT
>NZ_JBNGOS010000046.1:0-45791 GCF_050589685.1 Saccharicrinis sp. 156 | reverse complement strand
ATTGGGGAAGTCCGTCTGTGTATGTGTTTTTGTACCAATAGGTTCCCTTAAGTTAACGGCTATGGATTACTTTCGGGGGCATCGTTCTGGTGAGTTGAAGTGTTGCAGCGAAGTGTCTTGTTTTAAAGTAATTTCAATGTGTAATAGAATTTCTAATGCATATTGCGGGTTAAACAAAGGAATAGGTTAGGTTTAGGTTAAAGTCATCTGTAATCACATAACTTTTCCCGATGCTAAAGCAGGGGTAGGTTAATTAACCAATCATAAGGTTTGGTTTTTCTCCTGCTTTAGAAAAGGAATTCAATATAAAATTGCAAACAATATATGGTGGTGTCTCATAATGGGGGGTGTGCTTTAAAAAGAGTTGAATAATAAAAGTAGCGCCTTCATTTGTTAGGGTGTTGAAATTTTAACGGGTTTTTTAATTGGGTTTGCCCCTTTGTAATAATTATTAACTTATAAAATATATTCTTTTCATGTTTCTTTACACGGGAACGAGATAATTAGTTCAATTTAGAAAGGTTATTAATTAAAAGTATTAAAAATTTAAACTGCACATAATTAGAGTATTAAAGAGTGCCAAAATTTTTTGGCACCTCGCAAACGGGTACCAGTTGACATTTTTGGGGCGATGCGAGTTTATTTATTGCACAATTTTATCATCGAAAAATAACCTGCCACCAATACTGCCTTAAACTATACTAAAAACTTATTTTAATATATACCGAAGATGCCTTTTGTATTTATTAAACAAACGAAACGATTACAATGAAGAAATTTTTTACCAGAAATGGTATTCGCTCTCTTATTCAGATGAGTATTTTAGGGATTACAATTTATTGGTTGATCAAAGTGTTGATGAATCCTGAATTATTTGTGGATTTTGAGAAGTATTGTCCTATGGGAGGGATTCAGTCGTTGTTTACCTTTTTAGAAAATGGAGCACTAGCCTGCACTATGTCGGGCATGCAGCTGATATTAGGTGTTGCTTTGTTGGTTTGTGTGCTGCTGTTTAGTAAGCTTTTTTGTAGCTTTATTTGTCCACTCGGAACCGTTTCTGAATGGTTTGGGAAATTAGGGCGCAAGCTGAAAATTCAGTTTACCATCAATGATACCTGGGATAAGGTGCTAAGGATATTTAAATACGCTTTATTAAGTATTACTTTCTATTATACATTGTCGTCCAACGAACTTTTCTGTAAGGCCTACGATCCGTTTTTTGCCATTGTTTCGCGGTTTGGACACGATGTAATTCCATGGCTGGCCATTGCAGCTATAGCTATATTGGCAATAGGTTCCATTATAATTCCTATGTTCTGGTGCAGGTATGTGTGCCCACTCGGTGCTATCTCTACCTTGTTTAAGCATATTTATGTGGTTATCGCATTGGTGGTTATTTATTTGGTGATTTACCTGCTGAAAATTGAGGTTTCCTGGATATATCTGCTGATCATCCTATTTATAGCAGGCTATTTCTTCGAAGCCATTTTGCCCGAACGCAGTAAAAGCATTCAAATGATGAAGATTACCAGGAATACAGACTCTTGTATCGACTGTAATCTGTGTTCTAAAAAGTGTCCGCAAGGCATTGATGTGGCTTCACTTGAAGTGGTGAATCATTCCGATTGTAACCTTTGTGGAGATTGTGTGGGGAGCTGTCCGGTTAGCGATACCTTATTAATAAACAATAAAAACAGTTTCCGTTGGATGCCTATTTTAGCCTTGGCGGTGTTTGTCTTGGGCGGTATTTACCTGGGCAGCAAACTGGAACTGCCTACCGTAGATATTAAGTGGGGGACAGAAGAGGAAGTGGCACAAAGCGAGTATGTTGAGTACTCGGGTCTCAAAAATGTGAAATGTTACGGAAGTAGCATGTCCTTTGTGGGGCAGATGAAAACCGTAAAAGGAACAACAGGAGCAGCTACCTATACAAACTCACATACGGTAAAAGTTTGGTACGATACTACCGCAACTACCGGAGCAGAGGTGAAAAAGGCCTTGTTTAGTCCGGTTAGGGTGCATGTAAAGGATGGTGTCGATTCACTAAAATATGCCATCGTAGATGCCAAAGTATATAATTTCTTCGACCAGATGGATGTTTTTTATCTCGACCAGATTGTACGCAGCGACGGTAATATACTGTCCTTTGAATCATCGTTTGGCGAACCTGTTAATATCAGATTCTATGCCGATTACAATATTAATACAGATTCGTTACGAAAAAGTATTGAACGTAAATACATTACCCTAAAAAGTGGTGGAAAAGAATACCAGCAGAGCATTAATTTCAAAGTGTCTGAAGCCAATAGAACCAAAGAGTATGTTACCGGAATAGACTTGAAACGAGGTATGTTTATGCCGTATAAACGGACTTGCAATAATTATAAGTCGTACCCGAAAGATCAGATAGTTTCCTTTGAAATGACCTTTGATACTTATCCGCGTAATGAGCAGATGATGCAATATGTAATCAACTCGGTGGCGAAAAAAGATACGGCCGTTGTGGGTATGGTAACTTATTACAAATCGGAACCTACACTGCGCGTGTATTTTGTTAAAGATAAAACAGACCCTCAAGAGGTGGCAAATCTAATTACAGCTGAAAAGCTCACTATTACCTACGACAACGGAGTTGTGGAAGAAATGGATAACCCATATACCTATAGATAAACAATATAAGCAGGTTTATAGCTGGCTACCCAAATAATCCTTTCCCTATTATTAGTGATTGTTGGTAGTTGACTATAAATCTAGCTTTGTTCCCCAAAGGGGAATTAGTAAACAATAATATTAATCTTTAAATTTTTTTACAATGAAAAACCTTTACATGACATTGGTTGCACTGATGGTTGCTTCCTTAAGTTTTGGACAGATTGAACTGGTTAAGGATATTTGTCAAGGAACAAACAGTAGTAGTCCATCGGAAATCTATGTTTTTGGTGACAACCTATTTTTTAAAGCAGATGCATATTATGATGCAAATGCAGATGGTGTTTATACTGGCGAAGGAGAGTATGACTATGGTATCGAACTCTGGATGTCAGATGGAAGTCCTACAGGGACAACAGAATTAGTTAAAGATATTTTGCCTGGAGATGGTACATCATCAGTTTTTGATTTTTTTGCATTGAATAATAATCTGTATTTCTCTGCTAGAAACGAAAATACATATCCAGCAACAGTAATGTATACTACGGATGGTACAGAAGAAAATACCGTTCCAACAGGAGTAACCCATGCCGCTTTGAATCCTTTGCAGTATGGCGATCTTATTTACTATGTTGCATCGAATAATCTTTATTCATACGATGGATCAACTTCAACATTAATTGATGCCACAGTTACAGTTGGAGGAGGAATATTTACTGTATTTAAAGATAAATTATTCCTTTATATGAAAACAGCTGACGCTACCACAGGAAGCGAATTGTACAGTTACGATGTTACAAATGGTTTTGTGCCTATCAAGGATGTAGACGAAGGAACAGGAAGTTCGAGTATCAGCTATTTTGCTGTTGTTGGTGATAAGCTATACTTCGAGGCTGACAATTACCTTTGGGAGACTGATGGAACTACTGATGGAACGGTTGCTGTTTCTTCTGCTTCGACAATTGGAGGTGTAAAATACTTATACGCCTGGAATGGTAAATTATATTTCGAGGGAGATGATGGTTCAAAAGACCAACTTTGGGTATTTGATCCAACAGGTGAAGGTTCCGTTACAAATATTAGTATGTTAAAAGATGATTTAGATGCAGATGTAGATCATAATCCAATTCACTTTGCTGCAATTGGTGATTACTTGTATTATGCTGCGGATGATGCTGATGCATCTAGTACTGATGATCTTTTATACCGTACTGATGGAACAAATATTGAATTAGTAGAGAGTGGGATTACTAAAATTGATGACATCGTTGTTATGAATGACGTGCTTTATTTTGAAGGATATGCAGCTGCTAAAGGTAACGAATTGTATAAATTTGATCCATTAACCTTAGATGTTGCTGACGCAGCTTATGCTTCAAGCTTATCTATCTACCCTAATCCAACAGAAGGAACAATCAATATTGCCGGTTTAGTTTCCGCTGATGCCAAATATACTGTATTTGATATTGCTGGTAGAACTGTGATGGCAGGTGTTGTTGCCGGACAAAGTATTGATTTGGATGTTGAAGCTGGTATTTATATGTTGCAATTGGTTGATAACGGAATCAAATTAGTACATAAGATTCAAGTAAAATAATAATTGTGATACTAACGTCATTGCGAAGGGAACGAAGCAATCTATTAAATGGAACAGAAGGCCACGCTAACCTCGCAATGACGATTAATTTATAGATTTATAGGTTTTGTGAGATTCTTGATTAGACTGATACCTCATAACTAAATTAGCCACCACCTATCCTTTATTATACTCCTCCATTGTCATCAAAATAAATTGATGTTTATTTTTATATAGGTCTAAATAATTGAAGTATATAAAAATATATATGAATTGAATAAAGAAATAGAGGAGAACGAAACGAACAAAAACAAATCAATGAAGTCGATTTTTTATATACTGATATCCACACTTCTATTATTATCAAGTAATCTATTTGCACAAGGGCGGGTAGTTACCGGTAAGGTAACCGATGCCAGCGATGGCTCGCCTTTACCCGGCGTAAATATTATACTGCTGCCATCACAAAAGGGAACCATTACCGATTTTGATGGTAACTTCAAACTTATGATCAGGGAACAGGATGAGGATAGCGAAGAAATATTGGTCTCGTTTATTGGTATGAAAACCATCAAGGTACCTTTTACCAAACAAAGTAGCTTTCATTTTAAAATGGAGGAAGAAGTTAACGAATTGGAGCAGGTAGTAGTAACGTCATCATATGGAACTAAAAAACTAAAAGAAGATGTGGTAGGAAGCATAACCACCATACAAGCAAAAGATATTCAGGTGGATCAGGCATTTGAAAGTGTAGACAAGATGCTGGAAGGGCAGATTGCAGGAGTTATCATGGAAGCCGGGTCGTCGCCATTAGATCCGGTGTCAATTGATATTCGAGGGCAGGGAACTTTAACCAATAATACTACTTTGGGTACTTCGTCGCAACCGCTAATTATTATTGATGGGGTGATCATGACAGAAGAAACCGGGATGGACAGTCAATATTTTGACGGGGGTGGCGTTTTTTCCGAAGATTTTTTAAATCCATTAGCTCAAATTGCACCAGAGGACATAGAGTCCATTAACGTACTTAAGGATGCAGCTGCTGTGGGAATATATGGGGCGGATGGTGCTAATGGTGTAATTCTTATTACCACGAAAGGAGGTAGAAAAGGAAAGCTACGATTTAATGCATCCACACAGCAAGGTTATCAGGAAGCAGTAAACCGCATAAAATACTTAAGCGGAGAACAATATACTGACCTACGAAATGAATATCTAAGAAATACGGGTCAAGACGAAATTGCATACAATGGCGTTAACACGGATTGGTTTGATTTACTAAACAGAAATGGTTCTTATCAAAAATACGCCATGTCGGTGAGTGGTGGTTCCGAATTGTTCACGTTCAGGGCTGGGGTTAATTATCTTAAAATAAACGAACCGCAAAATGGCAATAACTCCAACCAATATAAGTTAAGTTCCAAGTTAAATTATCGAGACGATAAATTACAATTGACTTTGTCCTTAAATCCCAGTATTATCCAAAAGGAAAATCCTAACATTTACTATTCATATGCGTTTGCTCCCAATATTGCTCCGTACAACGAAGATGGAACCTTTGGCGAAATTGGAGTGCAAGGTATGGCAAACCCGCTGGCTGCGTTGGAACAAAACATAAACGAAAGTGATACCTATGGGGTAATGAGTAGTTTTGATGCCATATATAACATTACCGAGGACTGGAACTTGTTTACCTCTTTTGGTATTGATTATAAAGACAAGGAACAGGATAGATATTTCTCTGGTGCGAATGAAAGCGGACGTTACAGTGGGACCTTTGAAGCAGACGGAATTGAATACCCCAGATGGGGACGTAGGGTTATTAATCAGCGACAATCTACATCGTGGAGTTGGAAGGGAAATACATCCTTTAAGAAACAGATTACAGAAAGCCACTATTTCGATATCATGGCGGGAGCTGAGTTATACGAGAGTAAGGCTGACCTGCAATACCATTCTGGGGCGGGATTTGTTAACCCGGATATTATCAACCCGGTTTCTGCAGCAGTACAGGATGATGATCCTGAAACTGAAAAGGATGAAACGAACAGTAACCAAAACGATGGTTCAGATATCAATAATAATTCCAGGGTTTCGTTATACTCTCAGATTAATTATAACTTTAAGAAAAAGTACTATCTACTAGTTAATCTAAGAAGGGATCAAAGTTCTGTTTTTGGAGATAATACTGATGTGGCCTTTAATGGAGGAGCCGGTGTAAGTTGGGCTATCTCAAAAGAATCATTTTTAAATGATGTTAAATGGATCGATTTCTTAAAAATTAGAGCCAGTTTTGGATCAACCGGTAACTCTAGGATTGGGTCGTATAGCTCAAAGGGTTTGTATTACTTATCGACTTCTTTTGGGTACAACAGGTTACATTATGCCCGACCAGATGATGCACCGAATGACGAATTGGGTTGGGAGAAGAATTTCAAGTATGATTTGGGAATTGATTTTAACTTCTTAAAACGATTTACATTTACAGCCGAATATTTCTACGATGATATTCAAAATATGATATCTAGTAGAGATGTGCCATCAGAAACAGGGTATAATTCAACTCAAATAAACGGTACCAATATGGCAAACCAAGGGCTTGAGTTTGCTCTTTCCAGTAAAATAATAAACGCTCCTGGTTTTAAATGGGACATGAGAGTGAATTTATCGACATTGAAAAATGAAATCACTTCGCTGAAAAATTTCGGGGATGATTATTCTTTGTCAAGTACAGCCACTTCAATTAGACAAGGCTATAGTACTTCAACTATTTGGGGAATTAAATGGGTAGGTATTGACCCTGCTACAGGACGTGATTTGCTCGAAAAGGATGGGGAGATATACGATGCAGCAACTTATAACAATATTTTCTCTGCAGTAGACTGGGTGCCTATAGGAAATAGACAACCTGATTTTTATGGAGGGTTTTCCACATCTTTTTCATACCGAAACAACTTAAAGTTGAGCGTTAGGGGATCGTACAAATATGGGGTGGATAAGATGGTGGATGATGAGTTGATTGCTAAATATAACATTACAGTAAACCGGAATTTAAGTGTTAATGCATACGACTATTGGAAACAACCAGGTGACATTGCAACACAGCCGGCTGTTACCAGCGATAATCCCCCTATATCTAACTATAACAAATATGTTTATGATGCTTCACACTTTAAAATCAATAATATAAGCTTATCTTATATTTTACCAGTTGCTAAAATGAACATCTTCCTTGATAATTTGGTAGTTAATTTTGATGTTTCTAATGTTGCTACTTTTTATAAAGATAAAAGCCCCTATGGGAAGAATGGTATAAAAGAATTCTATTATTTATATCCTCAGGCACGTACCTGGTCATTAGGTATTAAGGCAAGTTTTTAGTGATTAAAATATTTTCAATTTGAATAAAGAAGAAACGATGCGAAATATATTAGTATATCTTACAGCTATATTGTTATTGTCAGTAAGTTGCAGTGATTTTCTGGAGCAGGAACCAGGAACTCAAACATCTACTGAGGAATTGTTTTCAACCTATGAGGGGTTTCAACTGGCATTAAATGGATGTTATTATGACCTTGAAGATATTTCTACTTTTAGGCAGCATGCCATCTACGCCGATTTATTGGGTGGCAACATTGTTTTTACGCCTTCCCATACATCTTCCAGTAAAGGGGAAATAGATGTTCCATATTCCGTTGAAAATGTATACTCTTTTCAGGATAAAGAAGAGAATAGTGACTTGTCATCGTTGTATGATGGAGCTTATGAAATAATCAATGCGAGTAACGAAATATTGGAACATTTGGATCAACTAACAGAGGTGGGTGATGACGTAAAAAGACAACTTAAGGCCGAGACATTATGCATAAGGGCGTTATGTCATTTTTACCTGGTCAGAATGTATTCGCAGAACTTTTCTTATACCCCTGATGCTTCTCATTTAGGCATTGTTTGTAACGAAAGAACTCAACAGGTTGGCGTAGATTACCCTGCACGAAAAACAGCGGTAGAGAGTTATAGTTTTGTTTTAAATGACCTTGAGGATGCGATTGATAATTTTACAGAAATTAGCTTACTGAGCGGACCTTCATATTCATATTTTAATAACATCTCGTGTAAGGCTTTGTTAGCAAGGGTAGCCTTATATGCCAGCGAATATCAAATGGCTGTTGACTATTGTAGCGATGTTATTCTGAACAGTGGGATTTCATTGATGAGCAAAGAGGAGTATGACAATCAATGGAAAGAAGACAATGCTCCTGTTTCGGAAATTATATTTGAGTTTTCGGCAGTACAAAGCGAGGATGGTACTTATCAAACTACGAATACTATGGCTGGAGCCTACGGTTTTTTTAGTACAAGCGATTATCAGGAATACTCAAGTTCAGGAGATTTGTTGAGTCTGTTTGAAGCAGGAGATGTGAGAGGGGATTCCATGTTTTTAGAAGTTGATTTGCCAACTGTAATCCCCAATCAAACCGATTTGGAGGATCTGCCATATTACTTCACACATAAATTCCAGGATAACCCTGGAAATCCTTTGATGCGATTAAGCGAGCTTTATTTGATTAGAGCCGAAGCTTATGCACGGTTGGATGAGCAGGGAAATGCATTAAGCGATTTAAATACAATAAGGGATAGGGCAGGGGCGACACCTGCTTTAATTACCGACGATTTATTAGATGAAATATTTTTGGAACGAAGACGTGAGCTTTGCTTCGAAGGACATTTGTTGTTCGATATAGCTCGTTTTCATAAGAATGTTGATCGTAACGATGGTTGTATTGCCAATACTTGCCATCTTGATTATCCGTCTAATTATTTTGTGTTACCTATTCCCAGAGGAAATACTTATTTAAATTCAAATTTGGTTCAAAATGAAGGTTACTAAAGTATTATTCATATTAATTATTGCTATTACATTTTTAAGGTGTGATTCCGATGATATTACGGGGGAAATGACCTATAATGGTTCCCCTTTTGTGCGCTTTTTCCTGCTGACAAATAGTAACAATGAACCGTTTGAGGCAGGAGATGTAAAAGATAATAGTGAAACAGCATTGGAGGAGTATACGCATGAATCCATTAAACCGCTGAAAATTCCTGTTGTCTTAACTTATCCCGGTTTAGACAAAGAAATAACGGTTGAATACTCTAGTGATGTAACTGGTAATTTTGATGGTTTAAACGTCAGTCCGGCAAACTTATCTTTTGGTCCGGATAACTTTACAGATACAATTACTGTAAATTTTAACAAACGATGGAATGCGGATGATGACATTAAAATTGACTTTGTTTTGGTGGACACTAGTGATGAAAATGTAAACCTGGGACATCTAAATAGCGAATTGAAAAATAAGAACCTAGCTTTAAGCCTAGGTACGGTTAATACAAGTGTTTCGTTTTCTGATAATCGCAAGGAAATAGATGGGTTGGTGGGTGAACGGATAGAATTTGAGATATTGTTCAATAAGGGGTTTTTACCAGAGGAAGTAGAATCATTACAGTTGTTCGATCAGATTAAAGAGTTTGATTATGTTTTGGAACGTGAGTTGGACCTTGTGAACTTTTCGAAAATTAAATACATATTAACATTAAATGAAAATATAAATGATGATGATGTTGAATATACCACCAAGTTAAAATTGGTTGAAGAATCCTTGTATCAGTCTTCGGGTAATTCCAGTTTCTGGATAGTGAAACCTATAAAAATACCGAGAGATAAAAAAGTGTTTACCGCATCTAATTTTTATAACCTTAGCGATCCTTATTATAGAACTTACGGCGAAAACTGGATGGATTACAATAGTGAGCCTGGTTGTGAGTGGACCGCTTTTAATACCTTCACATATCCGTTGGTTGTTCCAGCCACAGATTCAATGGCAGTGTTGTATTCCGATAATGGTACTTCAGATACTAATGACGATGTTTATCACCATGCATTTAAGGTAGGTTTTTATTCGCCTAATGCAGGAAGAACAGTAAATTCATTTAATTTGAAACGCTGGTTCACTAATGACTATACAGATGAAGATAAGTCTCCAGGGTTTAACATTAGAGATGCGTTGGAGTTTTTCCCGAAAGATGGAACCAGTGCATCAGAGGGAATAGTGAAGGTAACCGGACAGGAGTTAACCATTTCAAATAAGACTTATGAAGAATTTAAGATAGAAATTAGTGGAAGTGGCACATATCAGGAAGTTTCAGAAGGTCTTTTCGAAATAATTTTGGTTTTAAAAGCTTACAGCGAGGAATTGTTCGGAGGGACGCGTGAGTCCCATTACCGGATATATAATAAAAATAGTTATGGAGGAGATCCAGAACCATTAAGCGAAGGATGCTTTGAACCTCAGGAATTAGTGAAATAATTTTCTATTAGAAAAATAACTAAAAATGCAATTATATAGATTGTAAATAAAGTAATGCAGAGCCCGGAGTGAAGAGGTATATTAAAACGATATGTCTCCAAGTCTTTGTGTTCATCCAATTTGATTCTAATTTTAAAAAAAATGAAAATATTCCATTTATTGATAAGCCTATTGGTTATAGGTTCATTTTCGGTACAAGCCGAAGAAAAAAAAGAAACTAAAACCAACGGGAAAATAAAACCTTACGAAAAGGTGATCACCTCCGATTTTACCACGCAAAAGGGAATGTGGACGGTGCATAAGAGTGAAGATAAGTTGTATTTCGAGATACCGGATTCTTTATTCAAACGCGAGTTTCTGATGGCTTCGCGTATTGCCAAGGTGAGCAACCCGGCACGCGGAAAAGCTTATGCAGGTGAGTTACGTGTAGGACCTGTGGTATTCCAATTTTCACACGATGAAGAAAATGTATACCTTTTGGTTCCTAATGTAAAAGACGTATTAGGAGAAAAAAGTGAGGACATTAAAAATGCCTTCGCCCGAAACTACATGACTCCGGTATTGGAAACCTTCCCAATAAAAGCTTTTGGTAAAGACAGTGCTTTGGTGATTGATATGACCGATTTTTTTGATAAAGAATTACCCGTGGTTACACCGTTTAAAAGCAAAGGAAAACCCGGAAAACTGGATACAGAATCATCGTACCTGGCCAAAGTGCAGGTATTTGAAAAAAATATCGAGTTACAATCTTATTTTAACTGGAGCACAAATTCTACACCCTACCGTACCATGGTCAACCGTTCCATTGTATTACTCGATAAAGAACCCATGATGCCCCGATTAAGCGATCGCAGAATCAACTTTTTCGATGGCGGTATAACCTATTTCGAGGACAATGGCGGAACATCCCGGAGGGAATCTTATATTCATCGCTATAGGATGGAACCTAAACAAAAAGACATAAAAGATTACCTGGCAGGAAAATTAGTGGAACCTAAAAAACCTATTGTTGTTTATATCGATAATGGTATGCCCAAAAGATGGCAAAAATATGTAAAACAAGGTATCGAAGATTGGCAAATGGCCTTTGAAGCCATTGGTTTTAAAAATGCCATTATGGCCAAGCCATTTCCTGACGACCCGAAATTTAATCCTGATAACCTGATCAACACCACTTTCCGCTATGTGCCAAATACTACTATAAATGCCCAGGGGACACGCTGGACAGATCCGCGTTCGGGCGAAATCATAAAAGGAGATATTATCTGGTATGGCGATGTGATTCAAAAGCTGCACGACTGGCGTTTGGTACAATGCGGACAGGTTGAAGAGGAGGCTCGCGAGAAGTTGTTCTCGGATGAGCTGATGGGACGTTTGATTCGTTATGCAGCAGCTCACGAAATGGGACATACACTAGGATTTGAGCACAATATGAGAGCTTCATATGCATATCCGGTAGATTCGCTGCGTTCGGTTACTTTTACCCAAAAATATGGCACTACCCCATCTATTATGGATTATGCCCGATACAATTATATAGCGCAACCAGAGGATAAGGGCGTGGAACTAACGCCGCCGCCACTGGGCGTATTCGATATCTTTGCCATTAAATATGGATATCAATGGTTACCTAACATTGCCAAACCAGCTGAAGAATACGAAACATTAAATAGTTGGTTTTTAGAAAAGGCCGATGACCCCATGTATCGTTTTACGCCCCAATTTGCCATGGGTATTTCCGGCGATCCGGCAGCTCAGGCCGAGGCTTTGGGCGATGATGCTGTTTTGGCGGGTACCTATGGTATGAAGAACCTGAAATTTATAATGAACCACCTGGTAGAGTGGGGGACTGAGCCTAACAAGGATTACGATTATCTACGTCAGTTATATAAAGAAGTAACCAGTCAGTACAACCGTTACCTGGAGCATTCCATGTCTTACATTGGTGGGGCTTACCAGTATTTTGGTGTAGAAGGTGAGGATAAACCCTTGTTTACACCGGTTAGTAAAGCCAAACAACAAGAGGCCATAGCCTGGATAGTAAATGAAATGGCCAATAGCGAATGGCTCGTTAACAAAGATATTGAAGACCGATTAGGTTCGTTACGAAATGATTACTATAAAAAAGTGATTGGTGCCTTTGATAAGATGATGAGCGGATTCTTCTTTCAACGTATCGAAACCAACCGTTCTGTTTATTCATCGGAAGCGTACTTAAGCGATATGAGCGATTTGATTTGGGGATTATCCGAAGGTGGATTAACTGATATTGAAATGGCCTTGCAACAAAGCTACGTGCATAATCTCATTACGATGACCAACTCGGTAAAAAACCATTTAAAACCACAGATTTCCAGTAAGCTGTTTGAGGATAGTTTTGGTAATGAAACAGCCCTGGCAACAGGAAATGCAGCTAAAGTAAATTATGTAGATCGTTTTATCGTGATGGCTTCTTTAACTGAGTTAGAAAAAGCAGAGAAGATAGTAAAGAAGCAAATCAAAGGAACCCATAAAGCACATTATGCGTTGATGTTAAAAATTATTGAAGCGAATAAATAGAGGGATGGCATCGCTCCAAGCGATGCTATCCTATTAATATAACTCACCGGATGAATATTTACATTACGCAAATTTTCATCCGGTGAGTAAAAACAACCTAAAGCTAGCTCGGATTTGTAATCCGAGTTCAAATAAACATTGTGCACCTTAGTGCCCTTCGTGCCTCCGTGGTAAAAAAAACCAATGAGAAAGATTTCCGAGAAATTATCATTACTTCTTTTAGCTATTTTGTTTGCATCAAATACCATCGCCTAAACCTCCTATGCCGTGGACCAGGTAAAAGGCACCAACCTTAAAACTATTGACAGGTTCTCGCTCAACTACCAATATATCGATAAAGATAATAATGTGGTTATCGATTCCGTTACTTTTCAAAAAGCATGCGTAACGCATAAGCTACCTGCGTCACAAATGAAAACCTACACCGATTCGGTAGCTGTGGCTATGATGCTGGAGTTTAACGATGGAACATAGCCAACAAAGCCATTAGTACCGCGGGTATACCTGGACCAAACAAAGTTATTTTATGTGGATAGCTCCAACTGAAGCCAAAAAGTTTGCATCATCACTTGACTTACACCATTCTTATAAGCTACGCCAATGGTTAAGCGCCGAGAATAATCCCGACAAAAAGGTTTTAAAGGCATTGAAGAAGATTAAGGCCAAATTAAATAAGGCTGGCCTAACAGAATACGACGAGACTTCAAGAGCTAAGTTTTTAAGTTATGCTTATACCAACAACCCAGATAAAATAGCTTTTTATGTCCAAAAAAGAGCCGAGAAAAAACGCCTGATGGAAGCCTACAAAAAACGACATGGTAAAATAGATCGTTTAAAAATTGGCGTAGGCTGCGATGAGGAAAATTGTTGCCAGAAGTAAAGGTCAACCAATAAACGCCGTGGTATCCTCGATGATCAAGAACCTGGTTCGGGAACAACGGAGGTTTATTCCATACAGAAATGAATAGCCTATATTTCTAAAATTGGTTTTATAGTAATCCGAAGTAGTTGTTTTAAAGGATTTCACCATTGAAAAGCGTTCAGGACCTCCAATCGTCGCAGACATTGGAGCGTCAGAATATACCGTCCCTCGTATTTCAAAAAAAATCGTACTTTGTAAAACCTAAATTACAAACCGAACAGACTTGATATGGATAGCTCAGACGATCAAATCAGAAAACTGGAACAAAAACTTGACTATATCCTTAAGCGACAAGTTGATTTTACCAAGGAAATTAATAACATAAAGGAAGAAATAAACCTTATCAGAAAAATCGAAAGTTTGTCATCTTCGCAAACAGAGGAGTCGACCTCGAAAGTTTCGACAGAAAAAGGTATTTATAATCCGGCAGGTGTTAGATCGTTGCAGGAAAATAGTAATCCGGAGCAAAAGCAAAAGGCAACAGAACCTGCTATTTCTTTAAAAGAACAGGCTAGGCCAAAAGACCTGATTAAACACCAAAGCAAAACAAGTCTGGAAAAGTTTATCGGCGAAAACCTGATGAACAAAATAGGAATTGCCATCTTGGTAATAGGAATTGCTATCGGAACCAAATATTCCATCGAGCATAATCTAATCAGTCCCTTAACACGGATCATCCTGGGCTATGTAAGTGGTATTGCACTCCTTGTGGTTGGGATGAAACTGCGGAGCAAGTACGAAAACTACAGTGCCGTATTGGTCAGTGGTGCCATGACAACCATGTATTTCATCACTTTCTCGGCCTATAGTTTTTTTGGTTTAATACCGCAAGTACTCACCTTTGGTCTAATGGTTGTGTTCACGGTTTTTACGGTTATTGCAGCGCTATCCTATAGCCGTCAGGTGATTGCCCTAATTGGTTTGGTGGGTGCTTATGCCATACCTTTTTTGTTGAGTGATGATAGCGGGAATGTACTAACCTTGTTTACTTATATAGCCATCATCAATGTCGGTATTCTGTTTATCTCTCTAAAAAAATACTGGAAACCACTTTACTATGTTTCTTTTGGTTTAAGCTGGTTGATGTTTTTTATGTGGTACCTGCCCGAATATAAGTTTGAACCGTATTTTGCCCTGGCATTAACTTTTGCCAGTATTTTCTTCATATCGTTTTACATCACCTTTTTAGCCTACAAGCTACAGAAAAACGAAGTGTTCAAACGACCCGATATTATTCTGTTATTAGCCAATTCGTTTATTTTTTATGGAATAGGATATTCATTGCTCGATAAACAGATAGGGTACGAGCAATTACTGGGTTTATTTACCCTTTGCAACGCCATTGTTCATTTTACGGTAGGACTTATTATTCATCAACAAAAACTGGCAGACAAGAACCTGTATAATTTGGTGACAGGGCTGGTACTGGTTTTTGTGGTGATTGCTATTCCTGTTCAATTGGACGGAAACTGGGTGACACTGCTTTGGGCAGGTTTGGGTGCATTGTTATATTGGATTGGTAAAACAAAAGAGGTTTCCTTATACGAACTGCTATCTTACCCGTTAATGCTGTTGGCATTTTTTAGCCTTCTTCACGATTGGATGTTTAATTATAATGTGCCATACAGTGGTGTTGACAAGAGTTTAGTCAGTATTTTTAATATTAACTTTTTGTCTTCGTCGCTGGTGATTGCAGCTTTCGCATTTATACAATATGTACAGCATAAAAACCAATCTCACTTGTTGGAATACCCACGAATATCACAACGGTTTACTTATGTTATTCCCGGTATGTTGCTGTTTGTTACCTATTACGCATTTAAAATGGAGATATCTTATTATTGGAATCATCTTTTGGTGGATACCAGAATTTCGGTTAAACCAGAGGGAAAGGATTACTATAATTTTATCAGTAATTATGATTTAAATCGGTTTAAAACCATCTGGTTGTATAATTACTCAATGCTATTTGCAGCTATTCTATCGCTTATCAATTTAAAGAAAATTAAAAGCATAAGTCTGGCCTATGTTACGCTAGGCGCAAGTGTGTTGATTATTGGCTTGTTTATAACCAATGGCATTTACACCCTGGGTGAATTACGGGATAGCTATGTACTTCAATCGCAGTCGGAATATTTTCATCGTGGATTTTTTAATGTAGCCATGCGGTATGTGTGTGTCGCTTTTGTGGCAACACTTATGTATTTTGCTTATCTAAATCTGCATATCAATAATCTGTTAAATAAATATAGGCTTTACTTCGACCTGTTATTACATATCACGATTATAACAATGTTGAGTAACGAGTTGGTTACCTGGTTGTCGGTAAATGGTTTTGAATCAGTTTATAAAACCACTTTGAGCATTTTGTTTGGGGTTTATTCGCTTGCAATCATAATCCTGGGTATGGTTCAAAAAAGGCAACACTTGCGGATAGGGGGGATGTCGCTTTTTGCAGTCACGCTGTTAAAACTTTTCTTTTATGATCTGACCAACTTAAGCACCATACAAAAAACTATTGTGTTCGTTTCCCTGGGGGTGCTACTTTTGGTGATCTCATTTTTATATAACAAATACAAACCCGTAGTCAATGAAGAGTAGATATATAGTATTTCTTCTGTTTATATTGCTCAACTCTTTGATGTGTGCACAAATAGAAAAATATAAGTACAAAAGGGAGATTTTGAATATAAACGAAACATGGCATAGATTGGAGCTTCCAGATAATATGTTCGGAAACTTAGAGGATAACCTTGCCGATATTCGAATTTATGGAATAACGCCATATAAAGATACGGTTGAGGCACCTTATTTTTTAAAGGAAAATGTTCCGCAAACATCTGTCAAAAAGATCCGTTTTAAAACGATTAATAAATCGCATGATAAAAATGGTTATTACTATACCTTCGAATTAAAAGAGGGTGTATCGGTTAACGAGATAGAGTTAGACTTTACACGGAAAAATTTTGATTGGCAGGTGCGTCTCGAAGGAAGCTCGGACAGCAAAGAGTGGTTCACGATATTAGATGATTACAGAATCGTATCCATAGTGAACGATTTTACTGATTTTCAGTTTAACAAACTGTCATTTTCTTCATCAAAGTATAAATACCTGAGGCTATTTATTCCTGCAACAAAAAATCCACGTTTAAGCAGTGCGGCTCTTGTTCAATCGAGTACACTTGATGGGGAAGGAAAAAAATATCCAGTCAAGAACTTTTATGTAACCGAAAATAAAAAGTATAAGACGACCGAAATTGAAGTGGATTTTGATGACCCAGTACGTGCAGGAAAAGTGACTATAAACATTAAAAGTGATTTCGATTATTACAGACGCGTTAGTATTAAATTAATACAAGATAGTATTGAAACAGAAACTGGATGGGTTTATAGGTATGGTAAATTGCTCATAGGAACTTTAAATTCGCTGGCAACGAATGATTTTAACTTTAAAAGTACAACATTAAAGAAGATGCTCGTCTCTATCGAGAACAATGATAACGAGCCATTGGATATTGAGTCAATAGAAGTAACGGGCTACAAACACGAATTGAACGTCAGATTTGCAAGAGAAGCGACTTATTACTTGTTTTATGGAAACGAAATGGCTTTGTTGCCCAAGTATGATATAGTCAGGTTCCAAGATCAAATACCTGCACGGTTGACTGCCCTGAATTTAGGTGATGAAGAAAGGATGTTTGACCGTAAAAACATCCCCCCATCCGCAATTTTTAACAAATTCTGGCTTTGGGGTGTAATGGTTGTTGTAATTGTTTTATTGGCGTGGTTCTCTTTAAAAATGCTTAATGGAAAGCACTCATCGGATGACGGTTAGTTTTTAGGTATAGCCGTCAGATAAGTTTGCAGTGCAGCAGCCCATAAAGCGCGTGAGGATAATGTAAAATAGAATTGACTTTTGACAGCCAAAACACTAACTTCCTGTCAACTATTAAATCCAGACATTATGAACTCAGAAAAAATCACAATTTTAGGCGTTAGTGTGTTCGATCGTACCAAAGAAGCGGGAGAAGTGCAAAAAGTGTTAACTAAATTTGGCTGCTCCATTAAAACCCGTTTGGGATTGCACGAAGTTTCGGATGACTTTTGTAGCAAAAGCGGATTGATTATCCTCGAATTGTTTGGCGATAAAAAAGAACAGAAGAAACTGGAAAAGAAACTGGTAGGCATTGAAGGTGTTGAGGTACAGAAGATGGCCTTTAAGTGTTAGTCCTAAACTCATTGGGTGACTATTTATATTGTATCAAAAGTCATCCATAAGTGTTTTGGGTTAGCCGCTTTGTTTACGGCATGGCACCTGCATTTTGTTCTGGCGAAGAGGCTGATATCTCGGTTACCAGGTTGGCAGGTTTTTGGATGTCAGCAACCGATCTGGTAAATTTCTTTCCAACCCTTTGAACTACATCTAAGCTATTGGTACCTTGCTCACTAATTTCATTGGCACAATTACGACGGCGTTCTGCTACTTATCTGCATCTTGGAGAAAGCTTAAGTACGAAAACAAAAGGTAAACCCTTTGAAGTATGAAAGTACCAATTGTCCCTACACCGGAAACCATTTGTAATAAGTATTAAATAATTAATTGGTATAAAACCTATCGACAAAGTTGCCGGTAGGTTATTTAACACTAGTCACAGATTCAATTAGAATGGTTATATTAAGTAAAAATAATCTGCGTGTTATCTCCGCCACACATGGCATAAAAATCGGCAACAGTTAATACCGCAGAGACCTCTTCGTACAAATCATCCTTGGTTAATTTAAACATGTCCATGGCTAATTTACACGCATAAATTTCTCCACCTCCCGCAGTAATCATTTCAAAGAATTCTTCAACAGGAGGAATATCCAAATCTTCCATTTGCTTTTTCATCATAGATGATACGCCAGCTTCTACGCCCGGTAACATACCCAGTAAGCTCGGAAATGCCAGGCCACCAGGCATTCGCATTGCTGGATTTCCTATGGTTGCCGTATGTAGCTTGTTCATTTGTTTTTTAGTGATCGCATCTAAACCAAAAAAGGTAAAAAATAATTTTGCTTCGATGCCTTCCATAACAGCACCGTTAGCTAATACAAGCGTAGCATAAACATCTTCAATGGATCCTTTTGCACATATAATACACACTTTTTTTAATGGACTATCTTCTTTATTCATGGCTTTTGTTTTTTAATGAGACTGACTTAAACACAGCTTGAAGGTTTTGGAATACCTGCAATTCGGGAGGCATATTTTAATGGTCCACCAGGGAATAGCTTGTATAATCCCTTAATGTCTGTGATGCCTGACTTACCCACTTTACGAATAGTTAATACTTCACCACTTTCAAATTTCTCTCTTAAATAAGCCAACACTTCAAAGTGTAATTCTGTAAGTTCAATACCTATCTCCTTGGCAATGGCATGGGCTATTTCCCGATCCCATTGTGCCGGATTGGTCATATAACCTTCATCGTTTACATCTACCGTTTTGTTTGCATATTCTTTTTGTGCCATCGTAGTATAAATTTAGTTTGTTAGAATATTATTCTTTCGACATATTTTTCATGAAGGCAACCATAAAACCCATTGCCTTCTTCATTTCAGGTTTATTCAGTTCGCGAATTAATTTAAACACGGAATACTCCGGAGTGTCTTTTACATCAATGCTTTGGTACACCTTAAGGGCATTTTGTACCGAATGCATTATTTCTGGCTGGGTGAAATTTTTAAGAGTGCCCATAATGGTCACGATATTATCGGCCAATAGACGAACATCCTCAGATGAAAAATTAGTGACTACATTGTCGATAATGCGACTTGCTTCGCGAAAGAACTCGAAATAGCCCTTTTGCTCTACTTTGTGTAAATTTCTTGTTAAATCGATGATGGAATTGCGAGCTAAGGGAGCTGCATCTTTTACGAAATCTATCGAGCTTTCAAATAGAGATAGGATATCAGATATATTATCGACGTTTTGCAACAGTTTTATGCCGAGTTGTTTTAATTGGTCTATATCAATTTCCACCTGTTGGTTCTCCAGTTCAACAACCGCCGTATCGTACATGTCCTTGCCCACAATTTGCAAGTCGGCTAGTAAGTCCTCTACGCTTTCCGCCTTTTGGTTTTGCAGATTGAGCGAATCAAGTACCAAATCCATTTTGTGATTGAGCAAGTTTATTTGCTCTTGTAAATATTGCTCATTCATAGTGTTGGCTTTAAAAGGTTACACGTTTCTTGCCGGCCATAGTCATATCTGCTTCCACAGGCAATTCCTTCCCTTTTAACAGTAAATGCCAATAAATCCATCGAAACATTATTTTGCCATAATGATTTATTTTGGTGTTTTTGAGTAAGCCAAATGGTCCAATGCCAGGTAAAGGAAAGGTGCCCGGAAGGGGTTCTGTTTCATAGTTAAAATCTATTAATGCCCCCATTCCGTATCCAGTTTCAATATAACAGTTGGCATGTCCATCGAAATGAGCGGTCAATGGTCTTCCATCTATCGCGTTCATCAGGTTATCAAACAATATTTCAGAAGCAAAATGTGCCACTGAACCAGCTTTGGACGTGGGTATGTTAGCGGCATCACCAAGTACAAATATATTGTCGTGATCCCGATGTTTTAAGGTGTGTTTATCCGTAAAGGCAAAATTGAGTTCATCACCTAAACCACTGCGATTCACCATTTCATCGCCCATATTCACAGGAATTATTGTCAGGGTATCGAATTCTACTTCCCGCTCGTCGTACGACACCAAAGTTTTTTTATCATTATCGATACGCTCGATATAAAAATCGGCAACTACATTGATGTTTTTTTCGTTGAGCAATTCTGAAAGCATCTTGGTGGCAATAGGCTTGGTAAATACACCCGACATGGGCGTAACGATGGTAATATCAACCTTATCGCGCATCCCTTTCTTAGTAAAGAATTCCTCCGCTAAAAACACAAACTCTAATGGAGCAACCGGACATTTGTAAGGTATCTCCGTAATTGCCATCACTAATTTACCTCCATTCCAACGTTTAAAGTGTTTTTGTAAGGCAAGCGCTCCTTCAATCGTATAAAAGTCAAATATGTCTTTATACCAAAGCTCTTCTTTCAAACCCGGGGTTTCATCCGGCCGTGTTTGTGTTCCTGTAGCTATAATCAAAAAGTCGTATGGCAATACTTTTCCACCTTCTAATTGCACTTTTTTATTTTCGGCATCTACTTTATCTATGGAAGTGTACAACACTTTAATTCTTGCCGGAAAGAAAGAGCTTTTGGGCTTTGTGACATCGCGTTCGTTATAAATACCAAAGGGAATAAATAAAAAACCCGGCTGGTAATAGTGCGTACGGTGTTTATCAACAATTGTGATGACCCATTCTTCTTTATCCAGAGCATTGGCTAGCTTATTGGCCATCATGGTGCCAGCTGTGCCTCCACCTAATATTACAATTTTCTTCATTTCGGATATTTTATCAATGTTATACTCTTTTCAGGCAATTCGTTTTTTTATTTCGAGGTATTCAACTTTGCACATTATGAAACTTGACATGGATCATACCGCGTACATTGGGCAAATCATTATTTTTAATCTCCTTAATTTTTAAGTATATTAGAATAGTTACCTCGATGTAATTATTTGTTAAATAATCCTAGCTCTAAATGATATAAGAAAGTTAGTTGTTGTGAACGGTAATAAAGTGTAGTGAGTGGGTAATAAGTATCAGTTTATGATATATATCAATTGAAATCAAAGAATAAGATGATATAAATCAATTATATGGATCAGGAATGTAGTTGTGAAGCGTGTGAACTAAAAGAATTGTTTTTTAAGAATGTATCTTCTGACCAATTGTCGAGTCTTTGCGGAAGTAGAATAGAAAAAAAATATAGCAAAGGTGAATATATAATTGAAGAAGGAAGGTTCATAGAGGAATTTATATACTTAAAAAGCGGTTTGGTTAAACTGTTTGTTACCAATACAGATGGCAAGGAACAGATACTTTCATTTGCCAAGCCTTTTGATTTTGTGAGTCTGCTTAGTTTATTTTCAAAGCCACACTATAGTTATTCGGTTATGGTCATTGAAGACTCTACTACATGTAATATTCCCATTGAACACATAAAGAGTCTGATTCTTCTGAACGGAACTTTTGCTAAAAGTATTATTGAAAAAATGAACCGTGTAAGTGATGCCGTTATTCACGAATCATTGGAAATAAGAAGACGAAATCTTCGTGGAAGAATAGCCTATGTATTGTTACATTTCTCTGATAACATATACAAAAGCAGAGAATTTGAACTACCCGTCAACAGAAAGGAGATTGCAGAGTATATTAGCATGACCACCGAAAATGTGATTCGCGCATTGACCGAATTTAGAAAGGATGGCATCATCAAAATTTACGGTAAATTTATTGAGATTTTAGCTTACGATAAATTAGTACAGATTTCGGAACATGGGTAACTTTGGGCGTGATCCTTCAATATTTCGCGTGATCTATAGGAATCATAAAAAAAGGAGAACAAAACTTGCTCTCCTTTCTTTGTGATTCAGCTGGGGTTCGAACCCAGGACCCCATCCTTAAAAGGGATGTGCTCTACCAGCTGAGCTACTGAATCATTCTGATATATCGGGAACCCCGATTTTATTTTCAAGACCGCTTTCGATCTTTTTAAAGTGTGATTCAGCTGGGGTTCGAACCCAGGACCCCATCCTTAAAAGGGATGTGCTCTACCAGCTGAGCTACTGAATCATTCTAATATATCGGGAACCCCGATTTTATTTTCAAGACCGCTTTCGATCTTTTTAAAGTGTGATTCAGCTGGGGTTCGAACCCAGGACCCCATCCTTAAAAGGGATGTGCTCTACCAGCTGAGCTACTGAATCTCCTTGTTGCGTCGTCTTATTTCGTTAACGCGGATGCAAAAGTAGATGTTTTTTCTTAAATGCCAAATTTATTTGGCGCTTTTTTTGTGATAGTTTTTTGTAGTGTTATAACGGTTGATAACAAGAGTTTTGTTGTGAATAACTTGTGTCAAATAATGATTACAAATAAAAAAATAAAGCATTAACTTTAAAGTACTAAATACAATATGTCATGTTAAGTGTTGAAAGAGAACCTGTGGTGGCGGGTACGTTTTATAATTCAGATCCTGCGGAGTTAATTGTTCAGTTGAAAAAATGTTTCGATGGAGTTCAGGAAGCTGTTCAACGCTGCGTTTCTGCACTGATCGTTCCACATGCCGGATATTCTTATTCAGGAAAGGTGGCGGCGAGTGCATATGCCCTCGTTGATCAAGAAGCCGAATTTGATAACGTCTTTATTATTGGTTCAAGTCATCACGTGGCCTTTAACGGAGCCTCGGTATACAATAAAGGGCATTATAAAACGCCATTGGGCGTTGTTCCGGTTAATTTGGATATCGCTAATGATTTGATCAGTAAAAGTAAAAATATGCTTTTTAACAAGGAAGCGCATTCCGAGGAACACACAATAGAAGTTCAATTACCTTTCCTGCAATACAGAATTAAGAATCTTAAACACATTGTGCCGATAGTTATTGGGGTTAAAGATTATGCTCATTGTAAAAAAATAGCTGAGGATTTGCGCCCGTATTTTAATAGTAAGAACCTGTTTGTTTATAGCACCGATTTTTCGCATTATCCTAGCGATGATGATGCGAGGAGAGTGGATGAAGGAACGGTAAATGCAATTTGTAGCAACAAACCTAAATTGCTTATCAAAGAATTGGAAAAAAAGGAATTGCGAAATATACCCAATCTATTTACAGGATTATGCGGCTGGAGTTCAATACTTACTCTTTTGTATTTAACCGAAGGGGAGTCAAGGTATCAGTACAAGAAAATTAAGTATATGACATCTGGCGAGACCCAGTTCAGGAATAAGGATAGAGTGGTGGGGTATCAATCTATTCTCATAGTGGATAACGGAAGAGATGAAATGGGTATCAGTGAAAAGAAAAAAAATATGTTATTGCAAATAGCGCGTCAGGCTATAAAAAGGCAATTGGGAGTAAAAGTTGACGAATCCGGGTTTATTGTTGATGACAGTATCAAACATCTCGACAGTGCATTTGTTTCGGTATATGTGGGCAGTAATTTGAGAGGTTGTATCGGTCAATTCACTTCATCCCATAGCCTGCCCGAACTGGTTGCTGAACTGGCGGTTTCATCCGCATTTAACGACGGCAGGTTTACGCCGATCTCAAAAAAAGAATTAGATGATATAACTATAGAAATATCTGTGTTGACACCAATGCGTAAGATACATAGTATCGAAGATATTGAATTGGGAAAACATGGTGTGTATCTAAAAAAGGGAGATAGAAAAGGGACATTTCTGCCGCAGGTTGCTACGAAAACAGGATGGAACCTGGAGGAGTTTCTAGGGCATTTGGCACGTGACAAAGCCCATGTTGGTTGGCTTGGATGGCAGGATGCTGATTTGTATGTTTTTGAGGCAATTGTTTTTTCCGATTAAACGTTTCAGGTAATGGGTACAAAATTAAATAGGCGAGAATTTATCCGAAATGGCGCATTGATTATAGCAGGCCTTTCTTTTTTGCCATCATGGGCTAGTCCCAGTAGAAAATTAAGGTTTGGGTGGGTCACTGATATTCATTATGCCGAGGCGCCCGTAAAATGGGGGAGATATTATTCGGAAGGAGTTTTTAAACTTAAAGAGGCGGTGAACCTGTTCAATAGTGAAAATGTAACTTTTGCCATTGAAACGGGAGATCTGAAGGATCAGTCAGAACTCCCTGTCGAAAAAGAAACTTTGGGTTACCTTAAAAAGATAGAAAACGAATTTGCCCAATTTAAAGGGCCGCGTTACCATGTCCTGGGTAATCATGATCTAGATTCCCTTTCTAAGGAACAATTCATGAGCCATGTGGAAAACACGGGGATTGATAAAAGTAAAACGTATTATTTCTTTGAGCATGCAGGGTTTAGGTTTGTGGTATTGGATGCCTGTTTCAAATCGAATGGTGCAGATTATGACCACGATAACTTTGATTATCGTGATACCATTATTCCTCAGGAAGAAATACTGTGGTTGGCCGATGTGTTAAAAAAGAGCGATAAGCCGGTTGTTATATTCGTGCACCAGTTGTTGGACGGCGAAGGGGATTTATATATTAACAATGCTTCTGCCGTGCGCGATGTGTTAAAGGCATCAGGTAATGTTGCGGCGGTGTTTCAAGGCCATCATCACGATGGAGGAGCAAAAGTGATCGACGGTATTTTATATTACACTTTAAAGGCCTTAGTTGAAGGAAGTGGCGCGGCAAACAACAGTTATGCTATCGTTAATCTGGACACAGACGGTGAGATAACTATAGAGGGGTACAGAAAAGCAGAGGGTTATGAATATGTATCGTCACAAGAAAAAATCCTTGCCATGTAAAGAAGCGCTGTATTGGCATGCGAAAGGAGATGGCGTGCAATGTGTGTTATGCCCGCACAATTGTTTTTTAAAAGAAGGCGAGGTGGGCATATGTCGTACCAGAGTCAATCGAAACAGTAAATTGGTTGCCCTGACTTATGGATACCCATGCGCTATGTATGTGGATCCCGTCGAAAAAAAACCGTTGTATCATTTTTTACCCGGGAGCAAAACTTTTTCTATCTCTACTACCGGATGCAATTTAAGGTGCTTAAACTGTCAGAACTATAGTATATCTCAGGCAGATTTTATCGAAGATGAGTTTCAATTTGTTTCTCCGGAAAATATGGTGGATGCTGCCCTGTCTCAAAAATGCACCTCTATCTCCTACACATATACCGATCCTGTTGTCTATTATGAGTATGCCTATGATATTGCGGTTCTAGCAAAAGAAAACAATCTGAAAAACATAATAGTTTCCGCAGGATATATTCACAAAAAGCCTTTGCGTGAGCTGTGCAGATATATTGATGCAGCTAATATCGATTTAAAATGTTTCGACCCCAAAATTTATAAAACATTATCGGGTGTAGCCATGAATAATGTTTTGGATACGCTATTGGCATTGAAAGAAAAGGGAGTCTGGCTTGAAATAACAAACCTGTTAGTTCCGGGTTATAGTGATAGCATAAAAATGATAGAGAGGATGTGCTGCTGGTTGGTGGATAATGGATTGTCAGATTTTCCTTTGCACTTCAGCCGGTTTCACCCAACATACAAGTTATTAAACAGTCATCCAACTTCAATCTCAATATTGGAGGAAGCTTATTTGATGGCCCAAGAAATAGGGATTAAATATGTTTATCTGGGAAATGTCCGGGATGAAAAATATACTAATACGAAATGTCCGGCATGTAATAACGTAATTGTTCAACGTGATGCGTATCGTATCAGGATAGATTTAAAAGAGAACGGTCGATGCAGGTTTTGTGATTGTAAAATTGAAGGAGTTTGGAACTGAAAATTGATCATGTTTCTTTTTGGTATTCATTTGTTTTTCTGTGCCTGAAAATAGCATTCTACGAAACAAAAATTTACTTTATAATCAGGTGGATCTGGAATAATTTAAGGGAGTAAGCGCTCAATGCCTAATGATCCCAATATATTATAATGTCGCAAAACAGCGAAAAAGAATAAATGAAGTCTCCGCTTAATCTATCTTTGTTTAACTTCCATTTAGGCAATACAAAGGAGGTCATATTCAGAATGAATACGACCTCCGGTACACACAGGAATTGTTGGGAGGAAAAAATTTTCTTTTGTAATATCTGAAGGCAAATATCAGTTTTTAAGCATTCTTTACTATTACCCATCTGTTACCATTATCTTAAATTAAATTACACGTTGTTTTATAGGTGTAGGACAAAATGGCGTAAAAATAAGGAATAGCAATGTCAAAATGACATTATTATGTTGTGAATGTATGACTTTATGTCCTGATTAGTAGGGTGGTATACAGTTTGAGAATAACAGTTCAAACAATGAAAAATATTAAAAACTAAAAAATAGGAGGATTTCATTATGACACTAGTTAGAAGAACAAACAGAAATTTAGATTCATTATTAAATGATTTTATGGGTGGTGACTTTTTTATGAACCAAAACGGATTGTATTCGGGAAGTAAGTCTATCCCAGCCGTAAACATTATCGACGACAACGATCAATATTTAATTGAATTGGCGGCAGCCGGATTAAAAAAAGAAGATTTCAACATCGAGTTTAATAATGGTAAACTGACCATTTCGGCTAAGGAAGAAGAAAGTAAAGAAAACGTTAAATACACACAAAGAGAATTTAACTATGCCGGATTTACCAGAACCTTTGCGGTACCTAAACAAAAAGTAGATGATGGAGCAATCGCTGCAAATTACGAAAACGGTGTATTGAGAATTACACTTCCCAAGAGGGAAGAAGTGAAACCAAAACCGGCACGATTGGTTGAGATTGCATAATTGATTTGGTTAGTATGATTTGTATTAGGGGGCCTTCGATAGAGGGCCCTTTTTATTACGAAGTCTTTTAACTTAAAATCTATTGTCTGATTGGTAACTGTTTAAAATCATTGACCAATGACTAATTGAACCGGTATCGATCACTGAATGTCAATTCCTAAAAAAAACCGATTACTGATTGCTGAATCCCAAACACCTTTCATTTCCCACCTCTCATCAACTCACCGGTTCACCAACCACTAAAACACCCTTCGCCTTTTGCGTTTATATTTGCTTCGGCTCGTACTTGATAAAGGATTCGCTGTTTCGGAACAAGGTAATGCCGGACGTTTACCGTTAAGCCGTAAACCCATTCTCTGGTTAAACTCAAATATTACCGATAGTTCATGGGCGCCTTGAGAGTTCCATCCCAAACTGGATATGGAAACATCGTAGCTATAACCAAAACGGAGTGGTCCATATTTATACGACAGTAATGCAACTATGGCATCTTGATTAATGCTTGAGCTGTTTTCCGTTGATATAAACGGAAGTCCGCGGTACCAGATTCCAATCTCTATCGGATCGTTAAACCAGTATACGCCCAAATCCATTTGAACATCCTGAGCTTGTTGTTGCAGTCTATAGCTTAATGAAAAAGATCTGGCATGACCTTTTAGACGTCTTTTTTCGTTCCAGATATTTACCCCTCCAAACAAAACTGTTTTCAAAGGCATTCTCATCTCTTCGTTTAAAAAGGAATAGTTGGGTTGAGCTAAGTGGTCTACCGTTATCCCAAACCAATATTTCGAACTGTAAAGAAATGCCGAGGCGGCAAAGTCTATGTAGTTAGCTTTTTCGTTGTTTAGTCTGCTCCAGGATCCTGATCCTCCTAAACCTTGCATTTCATCCACAAACATAAGTTTGTTAAAGTCAATAGTCTTATCGCCGTAGGTAAACTGCAGTCCGGGAATTAATTGCCATTCATCGTTAATTACCAGATTGTAGCTGTACTGAAAGGCAAAATTAGTTGTGGTTAAGCCGGCACTTCCAGCCTTGTCTTGATATAGCAAAAAACCAAGCCCGCTATTTAGACCTTGAAAGAAGTTGTCAAATGAGATGGAATAAGTTTCAAAAGCGTTTTGTATCCCTGGCCATTGGTTTCGGTAGTTAGCTATTAATCGGCCACCATCGGTAGAGCCTGCTAAAGACGGACTCATATACAGCGGATTAGCATAGAACTGCGAAAAATGCGGATCTTGAGCCATAGTGCTATTTACCATACCGCTTATAGCGATGATTAGAAATAATAGGTATGTTTTAAATCTATTCATCTGTTTAAAATTATTGAAACCTCTTTAACCTGAGCAATATTCTTTAATTATTATATAAAACTTATTTTACCCTCAGGGCCTTTTGCCAGCAGGCATGCATCCCGGTTTATCTCAATAAGGTTACATCTCCGGTATACACTTTAAACTGGCCCGTACTAAACCTACAGGATACTTTCCATATATACACGCCCTGCGAACAGAGCTGCTTTTTGTGATATCCATTCCAGCCCACCTCGATGTCTTCACTCTCGAACACCAACTGACCCCATCGGGTAAAAATCTGGAGTTTATATTCAACCACTCCTTTTTGAATCGCGGGATGGAAGATGTAATTGTTGTTGTCGGTACGGTCATATCTGCCATCTCCGGGCCCTGAAGTGTTAGGGGTGAACGCGTTCGGAAAAGTGATTTCTCCGCCCTCCTTGGCTGTTACTGCCTGGTATTGAATGTACGAGTTGGTGCAGCCAAATTCGTTTTCGGCGTCCAGGGTGATGTCGAAATTGCCTGCGGAAGTATAGTTGTAAACCGGGTTTTCGTCGGTAGATGTTTGCCCGTCACCGAATCGCCAAAGGTAACTATCCGCATCCATCGATTGGTTCACAAACGTTACGCCTTCTCCCGGAATGGTAACTACGTTAGGGCGTACATCAAATAATGCTGTAGGTTCGGGATAGACCTCCACCTTAAGATCATCTTTTATCGTTGTGCCACCGGGGCCTTCCACAGTAAGGGTCACAGTATAGGTTCCTTCGGTATAATAAATATGTGTGGGATTAGGATCGGCAGAGATATTTCCGTCACCAAAATCCCAGTGATAGGTTTCAACGTTTGTCGCATTGCTGTAAAAATCTACTTTTAAGGCAGGGCATCCTTCGGTGGGTGGCCCATATTCCACCGTTGGCAGGCCGGCAATAATGATAATTCCTTTTTTAATTGTGTTTTCACATTTATCGGAATAAACCCGAAGGGAAAGATCATATTCACCGTAATCCGTGTAAGTGTAGCTGTTGGGTTGTCTTTCCGTTGAGGTATTTGAATCTCCAAAATCCCATTGATATTCCCAAATATCTCCTTGGGTTAAATTGTTAATTTCTATGGTCGATTCCGGCATCTGTAGTTCTTGTGGTGCAACACTGAAATCAACATTTGGAGTTGCATAAACGGTAACTTTTGTGTAGGCTGTATCACTACATCCATAAGGTGAATTGGCAATCATACTCACATCGTATTCAATGTCGGCATCCGTATTATTCTTAAACATATTCAGTCCGAGGTACGATTCGGAAGTGTTTCTGTCACCGTAATCCCAAATAAAATCGTTGGCTCCTTCCGACTCGTTACCAAAACTGACTTCCAAAGGCGAACATCCTTTGCTGTCTCCCGTAATTTTAGCCACCACATTGGGTTTTACACTTGTATAGCCTTCCATCGAGTCTTTACATCCAAAGCTGTTTTCGGTGAGGAGTTTAATTTTAAACTCCTTTGGCGTATAATGGTCGTTGGAATAAATATGGTCTACGCTTTCGTTCCCTGTCATGGTAGCTGAAGTACCGTCGCCAAAGTTCCAGGTTGAGCTTACGATATTTTCGGTATAGTTTGTAAATGTTACGCTTTTGGGAGAGCATACCGAAAAATCGTTGGGTTCGAAATAAGTGTTTGGGCTGGGTAGTGCTTTCACTTCTACCGAGGCTGTGTCTGAACATCCATAGGGAGAAGATGCTATCATCTGAACGTCGAAAGTTAACTCTTCGTCTGTGGCATTTTCAAATATATTCTGACCTAAGACTCCTGCTGAGGTATTTCCGTCTCCATAGTCCCAAAGATAGCTGTTTGCGCCGGTTGAATTATTGGCAAAGTTGGCTTCGAAAGGAGCGCAGTCTGTCACCGCTTCGCTGATATCGGCATGTACGGATGGATTAACGGTAGTAAACCCATCCAACGAATCTTTACAGCCAAAACTGTTTTCAGCTATTAATCGTATCCGGTAATTAAGTGGACTGAATGTGTCGTTGGTGAATGTGTGTTCAATGTTTTCAGTGTCGCTAGTCGAAGCTTTATCACCATCGCCAAATTCCCAATAGGATTTAACTGTGTTTTCCGAATTGTTTTCAAAAAGAATATTCTTTGGCGAACAGATGGCAAAATCATTGGGAACGAACTTAGCAGTGGGAGACGGCAATACGGTTACCGTTACTTCGGCAGTATCTAAACACCCAAATCCGGAGGTAGTGTAAAGGGTTACTTTATGTTTTTCTTTTACCTGGTTATTGTTTGAAAACAATTTTGCATTTACATTTCCTCCTGTAACAAGATTTCCATCTCCAAAATCCCATTCGTATTTAAAGGCTCCTATGTCAGCCACAAAATCTGCGTTTAAAGGTGAGCATCCGCTGTCGGGATTAGCGGAAAGGTTAAATTCCTGTCTTGGATAAACGGTGGTGTACAATTCGGAAGTATCGGTACAACCAAAAGCGTTTTCGGTTACAAGTTGTACCTCAAATGATTGTGTATACGACTCGGGGTTAATGAATAGGTGCGCAGCATTTTCTGAAGTTATTGTGTCTGTGCCATCACCAAACATCCATTCATAAGCACTTCCTCCTTGCGATTTGTTGGTGAAGTTGCTTTCCAAAGGTGTACATCCCACTGCTTCATCTATCTCGAAATAAGAAATTGGAGTAGGGGCTACCTTAACGGAGTGGATAGTTGTATCTGCACATCCATTTAGGGTTCGTGCAATTAATGTGATTTCGTAATCAACGGCAGCTGGTGTTTTGTTGGTAAATACCAGCTGTGGGTTTTCAAGGTTCGAAATGATTCCGTTTCCAAAGTCCCAGTAATAATTGTCCGCATGGCTTGAAGTGTTTTCAAATTCTATTTCCAACGGAGTGCAGCCCACGGCTGGAGGAGGGGTTATTTGCGCATCCGGTAGCTGGAAAAAATTGATTTCAACAGTGTCTCCACCAACACATCCATTGCCGTTATCCTCGTTCCAGGCAAATTTAAAGGTTCCAGGTGTGTCTACGGTAACATTTGTAATTTCCGATGCGTCGTTATTAAAGTTGGCGGTTCCTGTTCCTTCGGCTTTTGTCCATTTGCCGGTTCCAACATGTTTGAACGCAATTAATTGTATCGACAAACCACAAGTGTCTTTGTCCTCCATAACGGCAGGTAATGGTATTTCGGTGAAAGAAAGGTTGATGTCGGCCGAGTCAACGCAACCGTTGTTTTCTTCTATCCATCTTACTACGTAAGTGCCATAAGTATCGGCAACAACATTTGGGTCGGGTAAGCTGAATGACGAAAATGCCAGGTTACCCGGGCCACTGACGGTTTTCCAGCTTCCTGTTCCTATACTTGGCATCGCTGTAAGAATGGTTTGTAAACCACATTCGTCAATATTGTTGCCGGCATTGGCTATAGGTTGAGCATCCACTGTTATAGTAATTGTTTTGGTATCCTGACAGCCATGCGTATCCCTGACGGTATAATTATATTGAAAGGTGCCGGCTTCATCGGCGGTGAAAACAGGTGATTGAATATCAGTTGCAGATAACTTGTCCGTTCTGGTTCCTGTCCATTGATGAAATATGTAAGCGTTGGAACCACCGGATGGCTTTGGATCTAGTGTAATGTTCGTGCCTAAACATACTTCAATGTTGTTATTGGTAATACTGATGTTAACTTGCTGAACATCCATAATTATGGTGTCACTGCTCCAACAGGTGTTTTGGTCTTCCACGCGATAAATAAGTTCATATTGTCCACTTGTAGCTGTTGTAAAGTCCGGGTCGACGATGCTGGTACTGCTTAAACTACCGGTTTGGCCACTCCATGAATGTGTATACGGCGCAGTTCCCGAGCTGGGGTTACCATCGAGCCCGATTGCAACCCCGGGACAAAGATGGGTTGTATCCCCTTGTGCGATATCTGCTTTGGGTGATTCCAGTACTTGAATGTTTACAGTACCTACATCGGAACAACCATTACCATCGGTAATAGAATAGGTAATAGAGTGTGTTCCGGGGCCCGCTATTTCGGGATCGAACATAGCACTCCAGGGGTCACTAATTCCCGGGCCTGCCCATTGTCCACCTCCGTCAGCTGCAATCAATAAAAAGGGATCTTCCGATTCGCAAACAGCTGCTACCGGATGAATTGAAGCATCAGGTAAATCCACAATAATGGCTTGGGCTGTTGTGGTCACCGGAGGAAAATCACCGTTGATAGGGTCGGCAGGAGGCAGACCGTCGTAAAGGTCCGCATCGTAAGGGTTGCAAACATTCCAGTTGCGAAGCGTTACTTCAAAAAAAGCGCCAACCGGATGCCCCGTTGGAATGTAAATATCCAGTGTTGTATTGTAAGGAGCAGAAGGTGCCTCAACTGGGCCCGGCATATAATCTATCGATCCTGACCAGGGGTAAGCCCTTACGGAACCATCTACCTGGGCATTGGCAATTGTGCTTCCCCCAGTACCGTAGATCCATTGAACCCACCTGTCGGCATTGTTGATCACATCGTTTTCGTCAGGTGGAGTACAATTCCACTGGCTTACATCTTCAAAATGGAAAAGAGCATCGTTCCCAACGCAAATTGGTTTAGGATCGGGAGTGATGGCTAAATAGCCCCCGTTTTGGTCGTCCGTGTCCCATACTGTTACAATCTGTTCCTGTTCGGAACTGGTGCAAACAACTCCATTAACAACCAAAGCCACTCTCGGATGATAATTGCACTGGTTACCTGTGTTGGGATACGTATGGCTATGGGTTGTTTGCCAATCCCTATCGGTGGCATTAATCAAGGTAGCATCAATGACCTCAACCGGGGTGCCATCGTCCCAATCGTACTGTATTTGTATGGTCGCTGTGCCTTTGTCATTTACGCCGTAATACGTAACCTCCCAATCTACATCTACCGGGGCACATTTTCCAATGGGGTGAATGTCGTTCCCTTTTGAAAGATGGGTGCAGTCTTGTCCGAAACTGAAGCTGTAAATCAGAGTGAACAAAATAATGCAAAGCCCCAGGCGATGTGGTGTGCTGTGTTGATTGATCACCGTGGTTAATTTATATGTTGTGTTCCCTTTGTTACGTAGTATATCCAAATTAGTTTTGACAAATAGATGTTTTTTTGTGATAAAAACTTTTATACGCACATTTTCAGTAGATTATGATAATAAAAAAGTGGGTGAGGTTAAATCTGTAAATATTTTGGCAATGAGTATATTCTGATTCGTGAATTGTCTTTTTAAATATGATTTATGTCAGGATTACCCTGTACGTAAGGGTTTTATGAGAATAGTCATTTTTTCGGAATGTAAAAAAGTAGAAGTTTATACTGGATAACAATATCAATCGATTTGAAAAAAAATGTTGTTGTACTCATAAATTTAATAATAAGCGATTGATGAAAATAATGGATATGATTAACAAAGCAGTTGCCACGGTAGTACCCTATTTTCCTAAGAAGTTTATATGGGTATTCTCTAAGAAATATATAGCAGGAGTTACCGTGCAAGATGCCATTCAGGCTTCTCAAAGCCTGAATATGCACGGAGTATGTGTTACTGTGGACTTGCTCGGGGAGTTTATCACGAATATGGAGCAGGCCAGCTTTAATAGGGATCAATATTTGCAAATTATCGAAGCATTTGAAAATGCCAAAATTGATGGTAATTATTCCCTTAAACCAACAAGCTTTGGATTATTGATAGATCCCGAGAAGTGTTATCAAAATATTCGTACCATTGTTGCCTTGGCTGCCAAATACGGCAATTTTGTACGAATCGATATGGAAGATTCAGCATGTGTTGATTTGGAATTGACATTGTACAAACGATTAAAACAAGAGTTTCCGAAAAGTGTGGGGTTGGTATTGCAGGCGTATCTAAAAAGGACAGCGGATGATATTGATGCGCTGTTAAATTTACATACACCGGAGTCACCTTTAAATTTCAGGCTATGCAAAGGAATCTATAATGAGCCGGAGGAAATCGCAATTAAGGATGGAAAGAAGATAAATGAAAATTACCTCAAACTACTAGATAAGTTGCTTTTTAGAGGTGTGTATGTAGGTATTGCAACACACGATAAGGCATTGGTAGACGGAGCCAATAAGCTTATTGAAAAATACCAGGTTCCTAAGGATATGTACGAGTTTCAGATGTTATACGGGGTAACACCTGAACTGAGAAACAGTATTGTAGGAAATGGAAATAAAATGCGGGTTTACGTACCTTATGGTGAGGACTGGTTTGGATATTCAACGCGAAGATTAAAAGAAAATCCGAAAATGGCACAGCACATCATTAAATCAATTTTTGTCAAAGGTTAGGTTAATATATTGGTTATGTTTATGTGAGGGTAAGGTCGGGGAAGGCCTTACCCTCTTTTTATTTTATTTATTTTATCGAATGCTAATTTTTTGAGCATAAACCTGGTTATCAAGATTAAGCTTAATGATGTATATGCCTGCACTTACATCGGTAAGATTAAACTGATACGAGTTCAATTCTTCCTGAGAATTAAATTTGTTTTCAAAAACAATACGTCCGTTGTTGTCGAGAATAGAGATGAACATGTTGCTGCCAGATGCAGTTTTTACATCAATATTAAACATTCCATCACTGGGGTTTGGGTAAACCGTAAATGATGAATTATTCTTCGCTGTTGACTCAGGGCTAAAGCCTGTGCCTGAAGAAGGCTTACCAACAAAAATTCCTCTTCCATGAGTGGCAGTTACTACTTTACCATCCAGATCGCTGGTTTTTACCATGTTGCATACTACGTTTCCAAGATTGTTTGTTGCAACATTTTCCCAAACCGTAGAGGTACCATTGAGTGTTTGTGTTTTGTATAGGCCAATACTGGTTGAAATATAATAGGTTTTTTCATCGTCCCAATTCAAAATGGCTGCACCTCTAACCGAAACATCGGAAGCGGTAGGATCTGTAGTAACAACCGAATAACTAAGGTTACCGTCGATCTGTGTGTAATTAACTCCTCCATCTGAAGAATAAAAGATACTGGGGACGTTGTAGTTTGAAAAAATTACGATTATTTCATTGGCGTCTCGCGGGTTAATGGCAATGCAGTTAGGGTACGATCCGGAGTTGGCTTCGTTTATTGAAATGTCGTTCCTAACCAGGCTCCCTTCATCGACAGTACTGTTTTCAACCTTATAAACCAACGGATTGCCCGATTCGGCGTAGGCAGCATAGTAAAGCACATTTGCCGGAGATTGTGAAACAGCCATGGTTGTTACCGTATAGCCCGGTACGTCCAAAACGCTTGGGGCAGACCATCCTGACATATTGGAATTATCAAAATCGAAAATATCCTCAATTGCTTTATTGATCCATACGTTTTCTCCTGCCGCATAATACATTACCTCTTCGTTATTAGGGTTGATGACAAACGGGTTGATATATAATTGTCCGGTAGCGTCAGCCGGTACAACAAAGGACCATTCCGCACCATCATTACCAAAAGGGTTTATCGGAAAATTTTGGGCATCGTAATTTGTCCGTATCACCGTACCGTTTTGCGATGAAACATAAGCATAGTTGGCACCAAGATAACAATAACCGCCATCCCCGCTACTAATGTTCTCGGAGCCGGAAGTGGAAGTGTTGTACCTAAAAGCAGGTGTCCCGTTGTCCTGTGTTCCACCTATATAGCGATCATCGTCAGCAGTATTGATATCGGCAATCGTATAAAATTGCGTAACATTGTAGCCATTGTTCTTATCAATCCATGGCATTAACGAGCTGGCCGTAGTGTTTTGTGTAATATCTGCAACATAGCTCAAGCCTCCATCGTGACCGCTCCAGACAGCATCATTGTTGTTGGGATCAAAAATGGTAATATGGCAATCGGCATGATGATTTGTATATTGACCATTACCACCATCTGTTTCATATCCCCCAATCCAACTATAATCTTTGGTAGGAGAGGATGCAAAACCATCATTGGATCGGAATAGAGAGGTGTTTCCGATGATAATAAAATCTTCATCATCCGGCTTTACCGCCAAAGTCATATTATAATTGGCTTGTGGTCCTAATTTTCCATTGTTACTATCGAAGGCTGGTAAATTCGCCGTCCTGTCTATCAGTTCATTATTTGTCAGATCTATTTTATGAAACGATATGTTGGTTTCGTCAATGTTTGTAAATACATAACCGATATTTGTATTTGATGGTGCGAATCGTATTACGCTTCTATCGTGTGTTGAAGGGAATGTTGTTGAACTGGCATCTATCTGAGAAAAGGCAGTCGCGTTGTACTGCTTATAATATACTCCGGGCGAATTATCCGGCGTGCTACCCTCGTTAAAGTTTGCTTCGGATAAAACGGCTAAAATGTTTCCCTGCGAATCAATGTCAAAATCACAATAAACATGGTCGTTACCTCCACCTAATTCGCCACTTAACGAATATGTGCCGTCCGTCTCCGATAATTTGATTAACCCATAGCTATGGGCGGCCAGAATTAAATCTCCGTTGTAAGGGTTTACTTTTATCTTTGAAATATAATCGCTTATATCGTCCCATTCAAAAGGTGCTGTATTGCTGCCATAAACGATATTCCAAGTTTCACCATTATCTGTAGATTTGTATATCCCATAACCTGAATAGAAAGATCCCGTTGCATCGGCAGAGTTGCCATTAAATTCCCCACTGGCATAATACCAATTGTTTTCTTGTCCGGATCTGGTGTCTTGGCATATGGAAGTTACCGAGTATGTTTCGTCAGGAGAGTTTTTTAATTGCCAGCTCTCTCCCTGGTCAGTCGATTTCCAGATACCGCCGGAGACACCTCCCGCAATAACAATGTTCGAGTTACGCGTGTCAATTGCCAAAGCCCGCGTTCTACCCCCAACATCATTGGGGCCTGCTTCGCTCCAGTCATAAGCCGCGCTACCGCTTTTTAAAGTGCTTTTAGGCAGTGAAGAATAAAGTGCCAGTTCTTTACTCCTGATACCATTAGGTATTTTATTCACTGCCGGATCCCTAAGCATATGAAAGAAATAGGCTTCCCTGTTTTTAATGGTTTGGGCCGCTGCTTTTGGCGAGTGTGACGACCTAACCTTTGGAGGTAATTTAATGTGGTTGCGGGTTACATGGCGGTTGGTTAAGACAACAGTTGCGGCAATGGCAACACTTGCGACGCTAAGTAAAATATAAGATCTGTTTTTCATACTTTTAAATTAGACAAGCGGATAATAATTATTAACGATAGGTTCCAGGGTGTTTTTGCTATTGTTGGGAGATTAATATTAATTTCCAAGATTGCGAATCGTGATATGGCCTTACTTTGTTAACTAAAATACATTTAACCGTTTTGTAGGCCTTTGGTTTGGTGTTTACATAGCTTTTAATTACTAGTTTCTCCCCTTCGGAAATAACAGGGGCGGAACTTCCTCGCATATGGATGGTATCAATAACAAAGTATTCGGCCCCGTTTGCAATAGTTAAATGACCGGTGACCAAGGTTTCGTTATGACCTATTTCGTCACCTCTAAATTTAGGTTTTGGGTGGGTTGATGATGTATCTGATTGGATAGTTTTATCGATAGGTTTGCACCCAATCAGGGATAAGGCAATAAATAATATATAAAATTGGCCTGAACTTATGGTTTTTTTCATACGGAGGATATGTTTATTTTAAACAAGTGACAAATTTTGATTGTTCACCAACAAGTATTATTTCACTCTATTGAGCCATGAAATATAAAATTAAACAACATTACAATTGAAATATTCTTTACGGAGATAAGCCAAATTTGATTCGATATATAATAAGATTATTTAATTTTAACAAAAACCGCACTTTTAGCTAAAAGGCTTTGTGAAATACTTCTTGATAGCATAAATAATAACATGGCCAACCATAATGCATGTACTCCAATATAGCCGGCTAATATATAATAAGGTGCAAAGAAGAACAGAATTGATGAAATGAGCATGGTGTTTCGCATGGCTTTGGAAGCTGTTGCTCCAATATAAATTCCGTCCCATATAAATGAAGCAAAGCTGGCCAAAGGTAAAAACACAAGCCATATTATATACTGCGAAGCTTCGCTTAGTACGGTTTCCTTATTGGTGAACAGTTTTAAAAGTTGGTTTCCCGCACTATAATAAGCTAAGGTAAACGACAAGCCAAAAAAGATGCCCCAATAAAAAAGTTTTCTCGAAGCTTCTACAAGTTTGCTTTTGTTACGGGCGCCATAGTATTTACCCACTATAGCTTCCGCCGCATAGGCAAAGCCGTCTAAAAAATACGAAAACAGAAAAAGAAACTGTAATAAGGCACTGTTGGCAGCCAGCGCTATATCTCCGAAGCTGGCAGATTTAGAGGTGAAAAAAGTAAAAACGGCAATAACGCACCAGGTTCTGATAAATATATCAGCACTCACATTTAAAAATCCCTTAAAATGTTTGGCTACCATAACGGCTTTCAGGTTAAGGTAGTGAAGTGTTTCTTTGTATCTTTTCAGAAATAAAATGATGGCAAGTACCAGGCCGGTATATTGAGCAATTACCGAACCCAAAGCAACACCTCGTTCCTCCATGCCTATTTCGCGTACCAGGAAAAAACTGCATCCTATATTGACAATATTTATCAAAACTGAAATAATCATAGGATACAACGCGTTTTGCATTCCTAAAAACCAACCATTAATCACCATTAGCGAAATAGCGGCTGGTGCCGCCCAAATTCTTACGTAATAATAGTTTCGGGCTAATTCCTTAACTTCCTGCGATCCGTCCAATAGCCAAAAGCTTAGTTTCTCGAGACCAGCCTGAAAGATCAGCAATACTAAACTGCCCACAATTGCTATTAACATACCGCGAAACAAAACCATAGCCATTTCCCGATTGCTTTTCTTGCCAAAAGCCTGTGCTGCTATCCCACTAATGCTCATCCTAAGAAAAGCAAACCCCCAATACACAAAATTGAAGATAACGCCACCTAAAGCAACTGCTCCCATAAATAATTCAGAATCCAAATATCCCATTAAGTGTAAATCCACCATGCTCAATAAGGGAACCGTTAAATTGGTTAAAATATTGGGAACGGATAATTTAAGTATGTCTTTATGCACTGTATGTCAGTTGTTTTTGTAAAAAGTAATACTAAGAATACAATTGGAAGTATGATCATATCCTGCGTAATCTTAATGATATGTTCTGGCCTCGCCGGTTTAATTAATTTGGGAGTCGAAGATAATATTTTTATTTTTTTTTAAACATTTTGTTTTGGGTGGTGTTTTACCCTTGATTTTAACAAAGCGGAAAAAAAGATGTAAAAATCTTATTAAATTGTTTTGATTTAATCTAAATAAGAAATAAATTTGTATCACATTCATAACCGAAAACAATTATGGCATTTGAATTACCAAAATTAAATTACGCTTACGATGCTTTAGAGCCGCATATTGACGCCCGTACTATGGAGATTCATCATACGAAGCACCATGGGGGATACACCAAAAACCTAAACGCTGCTATTGAGGGAACTGATATAGCCTCTTTTTCTATTAAAGATATATTAAAGGATGTTTCAAAGCATTCAGTGGCGGTAAGAAATAATGGTGGCGGATTTTATAACCACGATTTATTTTGGAAGGTAATGTCACCCAACGGTGGAGGAATACCATCTGGAGACTTGTTTCAGGCGGTAGTAAAGAATTTTGGATCGTTTGATGCGTTTAAAGATCAGTTTTCAAAAGCGGCTGCGACCCGTTTTGGTTCAGGTTGGGCTTGGCTGGTAAAAAAAGATGATGGAAGTTTAGTGGTGAGTTCCACGCCAAATCAGGATAATCCGTTGATGGATGTTGCCGAAGTTAAAGGTACCCCTATTTTAGGATTGGATGTTTGGGAGCACGCCTACTATTTAAAATATCAAAATTTACGTCCTGATTATATCAGTGCATTCTGGAATGTAATTAATTGGGACGAAGTTTCTAAACGATTAATAGGTTAGTTTGTTTATTTTGTCTGGGTAATGTGGGGTGTCCGTTATAAATGGGCACCCCATTGTATTTTATACACTTACAAAAATTTGAACCTTATCGCCAACGAACAAACTGAAAAAGTGTGTATAATTGATTTGAATGATTAGTTTTGTTGGTGACTAATTTCATCTGCCTTTCAAATTGAAAAAACTAAGACAAAACCTAAAACAACTTTTCTGCCCGCTTGCCGGGATATTGCCATTTAAAATGTTACGACAGTTTGCCAATCGTGATTTGTTGGTAATTAACTATCATAGTATAAATAATGCTGATCCCGATCCTGTTATTAACAAAAACATTTATCGTAGCGTTGAAGAGTTCGAGCAGGATATCAAATTCTTAAAAAAATATTATCGGTTCGTTTCATTAAAAGAAGTGTTGGAAGGCGTGGCGGGCACTAGAAAGTTAGGAAAAAAATGTGTGCTGCTGACATTTGATGACGGATTAAGGGTGGTGTATGACAAATTCCGTCCCGTCTTAATAAAATATGATATTTCTGCGGCTGTTTTTATAAATCCCTGTTTTATCGACAACAAAGAACTGCACTACCAACGAAAAAAGAATCTAATTCTACATACCGTCACAACACGCGAGGTTGAAGAGAAAAAGAAGCATTGGAAAACAATTTTCGCCGAGCAGGAAATGTATTCGCAAAATTTTTACGACAATGTGAATTCCATTTGTTATAAAAATTCATCTTTGCTGAATGACCTTTCAGCGTTGTTTAAAATTGATATCGACAAGTACCTTAATCGCCATCCGATTTATCTAAGCAGTGATCAAATCGAGAAAATGATGGAGGAGGGGTTTTATTTTGGCGGGCACAGCATGGATCACCCAAACTATGACGAAATTTCCTTTAATGAACAGCTGCGGCAAACCCTTGAAAGTATAGAATGGGTGTCCAAGAAGTATGATGTTAACTATAAGGTGTTTGCTTTCCCATTGCGTGAACATAATATTCCGGTTGAATTATTTGAAGCAATTAAAGGTCAATGCGACATCTCATTTGGGGTAAGGGGCATGGGACCGGATACGATAAATAATCATTTGCAGCGGGTGGAAGTTGAATCGAGCTCCATGAAGATAGAACATGCATTGAAACTTGAATACTTAAAGTATATGTTACGATGCCTTGTTGGAAATAGGAAGTACAGACGTAAGAACTTGGTGAAATAGGATTTATGGCAGAATCGCACAAAAAGCAATTGGTTGAAAATACAATGTGGGTTTATGCGAGTAAAGTTATTACCCAAATATTAGGTCTCATCGCTACGGTTTTAGTCATAAGAAAGTTACCGGTTGATACTTATGGAACTTTTACATTTTTATTTGGGTTGTTTTTTGTGTATCAGTTGTTTATTACAAGTCCCATAAAAAATGCTTTGCTCCGTTATGTTCCGGAATTTAGTGAAAATGGTAACGTGATTGTTGTTCGCAAAATGTTGGGATTCGCATTAATACTGTCCATGGTATTAATTACTGTATTTTCATTTGCTCTCCTATCTTTTAAAGACGTATTTGCCAGGTTTTTTAATATAACCGGCTTTGAAACGCATATAAATGCTTTTTTTGTTTTTGCATTTTGTTATGCCCTCAAGATTCTTTCCGAAACGATTATTGCTTCTTTTTTAAAACATCCACTCAGTGCTAAAGCCGGTATATTGGTTGTTGCTTTCAGATCCACAGCCTATCTTGTTTTACTGAATGAAATTTCGGTTAATTTGCTTTTGTATATCGAGGCCTTTGTTTCAATAGTCTTTGTGTGTTATGTAATCCGCGAAATATTTAAACAAATCCTTTTAAGAGACAATAACGAGTCTAATGGAAACTTTAAGGAGATCAAAGGGAGGGTATTGCGATTTTATTTGTTGTCATTTTTTTCGGAATTGGGTTATGGTATTATCGGGAAAACCAGCGATCATTATATCATAGCTGCCATGTCGTCTCCATTTTATATAGGACTATACGGGTTTGCACTTAAAATATTCGAGATGTTCTATAAGATTCTTCCTTTCAGGGAGTTTGAGTCAATTTTAAAGCCTGTATTCTTTAAACGGTTTTCTAAGTCAGGAAGTGATCTTGAAATCAACGAATTTTACATGTTCTCAATTAAGATATTGGTGCCTTTGTTTATGTTACCGGCGCTGTACTTTTTGTTGTTTGGTAAAGGTGTTATCATAAACGTGTTCGAAGAGAAATACTTGCCGGCCTATTGGGTTTCTTGTATTACTTTAGTTGGAATTTTACTGAACGGTTATTTTTATCCGCTTAATCTGGTCATTCAACTAAAAGAACGGTTGGAGATTAATTTATATTCAAGAGTCATAGCGGTGTTCAGCATTGTAGCGGGTATTTACCTGATGAAAATATACGGAATCATTGGTGTAGCGGTTGCAACTGTTGTTGGAGAGTTCCTAAAGAATATTTTTATGCTGTTTATGCTCCGAAGGTATGTGCCAATACGCTATACAAGAGGCGTTTTTAGCAAGTATGGGTTGATTGCGTTGTTAATGGTGGTCTTTTTAATACCCTTTTCTTCTTTTTGGGAAAGTGCACATGGGTGGTTGATGGGAAGTGTCGTGTTTTTTCTGTTATACGTATTTCTGGTTCTTAATGTGAATCCGTTAAGCGATAGGGACATAAGGAAATTAAAAGAATTGTTGGCCAGTTCTACCATTTTGGAAAAGGTTTACGTGAAATTAATGCCATTTATTAATTTTATGAGGTTAAGAGGATAGATCACTGTGACTCATTGTATCTTCTGCTTAAGCGGAGTAAGTTGTGCATGTAGTCGTTTGACCCTTATCGTCTATCTTTAAGTCTCATATCTAACTTAAAACTGATGAAACAGAGTCTTCATAAAAAACCTACGATCGTAGTTATTGGATTAAAGGGATTACCAGGTTTCGGAGGAGCCGCTACGGTTGGGGAAAATATTATTAACCGGTTAAAAGGAGAATTCAGATTCACGGTGCTATCGGTTGAAACACATGCGGATAAGGGTTTTGAGTTAGGCGATGTTCGCCAAATCATATTTAAGAAATTTCCCATATCTAAGTTAAATATTTTTGTATACTATATAAGATGTGCTCTGTATGTGCTTTTCTGCAAAAAGCATGATTTGGTGCACCTGCACCATACCGATGGGGCCTTTATTCTACCATTGTTGAAGTTGCGCAATAGAGTTGTTTTAACATCTCATGCACGTCCACAAGAGCATGTCAAGTGGTCCAATTGGGTTAATTGTTTTTTTAAGATAAATGAAAAAATAGCGATTAGGTTGGCGGATACGTATACTGCCGTATCCAAGCCCTTGCAGAGGACATATAAAAAGCATTATAATAGAGAAATAATGTATATTCCTAATGGTGTGGATCTGGAAGCGGCTAAACTGGAAGTGCATTCAAATAATGGTGAACCTTATTTATTGTTTGCCGCCGGAAGGATTATACAATCAAAAGGCTTACATATCTTGCTACAAGCATTAAGAGCCATAAACTTTACAAATAAGATTAAAATTGCGGGAAACCTGGATCAAGTCGCTGAGTATAAAAAACAAATATTAGAGCTTTCATCAGGACTAAATGTTGAGTTTTTAGGCATGATTAAGGAGAAGAGTACGCTGCTTAAACTGGTAGCAAATGCAGAAGTTTTTGTATACCCAACTCTGTATGAAGCCATGTCTATTATGCTTCTTGAAGCCGCATCGGTAAAGGTGCCGGTTATTTGCAGTGATATTCCCGCGAACACGGCTATTTTTTCGAATGATGAACTTACTTTATTCGAATCAGAAAATGTGGAAGATTTAAAGAAGAAGATTAAATACTTTTATGAACATAAGGATGAAGCATCACTTAAAACACATAAAGCTTTTAAAAAGTTAGAGAAGTCCCACAGCTGGCTAGGTATAGCTATGCAATATAAAGTAGTTTTCGAGGTTTTGATGAAAGAAAGATCTTAATATTAAGTTATTTAATATTCATATAAAACCAGATGATTTTTCTTAATAAAAACACCTTTTGTGTAATAAAATCATGCTTTGAATAAAGATTTAGGTCGTTTATCAAATTCGAAGATCAACACACCTTTTTTTAGTTAAGTTTGTTAAAGTTCAAGTGCGGGTACACATTTGTGTTTATTGTTAGTTGGATACCTTTTGGAATATTTTTCTCGCTATAATGAAAAGCCATTGTCCGCATACTGACTAACCAGAAAGTATTACTTTGTTAGGCACTGTAAAGTGGGACTGACGGGTCGGAGGCGTACCAAGAATGAACAATAAAGAGGTTCAAATTGCTTTCTATAAAACTAAAAGGTATTGTTTCTATCTTTTGGTAAATTCAATATCTGATTCGTACAAAAAAATATCCTGCACCCATTCGTTACATTCAAATTATGAATTCTGATTTTCAATTGAAGCTAATAAATAAAATATTTGGCAGAATGAATAAATCAAACCTGCTGTTAGTATGTATGTTTGTTTTATCAGTTAATGCAATTGGACAAACAGCAGACTTTAATGCTAACAATACAACTGTTTGCACAGTTAATTCTGTAGTTTTTACCAATGCTTCAACTGGAGGAGTTGGAATTGTAACTTACACCTGGAATTTTGGAGCGGGAGCTACTCCTTCAAATTTAATAGGTGAAGGACCTCACGAGGTCACCTACATTGGCTCTGGACCAAGCACAGTTACTTTAACCATGCGTGATACCGATGGGGAATACGTAGAGACTAAAACCAATTACATAACAAGAGTAGCGGCGCCCACTATAAATTTAGCTACAGGATCAAGTAGTCAAAGCGTTTGCCCCGGAACGGCAATTACGGATATTACCTATAACATTGCCAACGCCACGGGTGCCACGGTAACCGGTGTCGCGGGACTGAGCGGTTCCTACAACAGCGGGGTATTCACGGTAACGGGAACACCAACCGAATCCGGAACGTACACGGTAAC